>NZ_JBFWIR010000018.1:0-43681 GCF_050255895.1 Parachlamydia sp. | reverse complement strand
TGTTGCTGTTATCAGTTTTAATATATTTAAAGATAAGCCTAATATCCGTTTTTGGGAGAGGGTCGTTGTATTAATCGTGAAGGACGTCGAGACAAATTCTACAGGATATGTAAAAGTCAATGAAGCAAGCCTTCGGAAAAGATTTGGAATATCTAAGAAAGAGTTCAAAGATGCAAAAAAACATGGATCAGATTTAACCGCATTCATTTCAAAAAAAATACAAGAAGCTAAAGCGGAATCTCTATCGGCTGGATATCAAGGAGAAAGAAACGAATGGGGGGAACGTCATGGGATTGGTCGGGATATAGCGGAAAGCTCATTCGGTTCATTGCAACCAAAATTATCTATATATGACGGTCACTTCAGAAATGACGAATTTCACGGTAAAGGAATCCTTCAAAAAATATTTTGGAGTGGCCGTGAGGAAATATTCGAAGGTGTATTTAAGAATGGGGAATATAGCCATGGGACGTTAACCTACCCAAAAGCGGCAGGTAATGAAATAAAACAATACACAGGCCAATTCAAAGGAGAGCAGTTTCACGGAAAAGGAACTGTTACGTATTACAATGGTGATCAATACATCGGTGAGTTGAAGAAGAGTAAGTCGCATGGCAAGGGGGAATATATCACTAAAAATGGCTCTATGAAAGGTGTCTTTGAAAAAGGGCGACTGATTAAAGGTTTAAAAATTTATGCAGATGGGTCTAAAGAAAAGGGTGTCTTTAAAAAGGGCCGCCTAATTGAAGGTATAGAAACTGAAGTGGATGGAGCGAAAATAAGGGTGCGACGAGAGACTAAGGTATAAGAAGGAAAATCTTAGAGAATTGCATTCTTTTATTCAGTGTATGGCGATCTAGACGATTGCCACACACCGCCTTGATTATGTGGTTTTTTCGCGGCGCTTTCGAAGAACTGTTGCGAAGAAACCATCCATTCTTCCTTCGTGAGGAATCGATTGAAAAGTTTCGCCAACAATTTCCAAATCATACGTTTTCACAAAGTGATCAATCTGTTGTTGGTTTTCTTCGTTCAAAATACTGCAGGTTGCGTAGACAATATGTCCTTCTGGTTTCATGTAACTTAGCGCTTTTTCAAAGATTGTGCGCTGCTGTCCTACAAGGCGCGTTAACATTTCCTCCGAAAACTTCCATTTCATGTCAGGGTTTCGTCGCAGTGTGCCGATTCCGCTACAAGGAACATCAGCTAAAACCCAATCCATTTGCTTTTTAAGTTTTTTGAGTTTAGGCTCGTCGTCTGGATTTACAATTTGTGAGTTTTGGACACCAGCTCGACGCAATCTTTTTTTTGCTTCCAGCAAAATTTTCTTGCGGATATCATGTAAGAAAATCTGTCCCCTTTTCTCCATTTTTGGAGCAAAAGCGAGTGTTTTTCCTCCGGATCCTGAACAATAATCTAAGACTTGTTGCCCTGGTTCAACTTGCATAAGTTCGGAAATTAATTGGCTTCCTTCGTCTTGAACTTCAAACAATCCTTGTCTGAATTCAGGTAATTCAAAAAAGTTAATCTTTTTATGGAAAACGATGCCGGTTGAAGAGCGGGAGCAAGCCGAGATTTGATATTTTTCGGACCACTGAGAAAGAAGTGTTTCTCGATCTGTTTTCAAAAGATTCACGCGCACTGTTGTCGGGGCGGGCGCATTACTTGCTAAGCAAATCTCTTGACCTTTTTCAATTCCATGACTTTTTAAGATCAAATCATAAAGATCTTTGGGAAATCCAAAGCGAATATGTTCGGGGATAGAGGTATCCTTAATTAAAGTTGGAATATCAAGCGTTTGATAGATTTCCCATTTCTTTTCCCAAGAAGCATTTTCTTCGCAGAAAAAGTCGATCAACGTTATCCAGCGCATCATCCCATATATGGCTTCTGCTACAAAAGCACGATCCTTCGATCCCAAACTTTTACGTAGTTTGAAGTAGCGACTAATCACCAGATCTAACGGGAGCTCTTGCTCCATATAAAAATCTAGTAAAGAAAAGAGGTGTCTAAGACGAAAAGGATTTGCAGAATACATAAAATAAAAAGATTAAGATTAAAAAGTTAAAATCATACTTCATTTTACAATCAATTGCAATCATTCACTCATTAAATAGCAAAAATATTCTGTACGACTTCAAAGAGTTGCAAAAAAATACTAAGTAGAATACATCTAAAAAAACATTGATATAGGAGGATTTAATGAAAGCGTTATGTTCAATTAGCATGTTTTTAGCACGTTTGTGCTTAGCCGCCATTTTTATCATTGCCGGTATTGGAAAAATTCTAGACTATGATTCCACATTGGCTTATATGGTCTCGAAAGGGATTCCAATGGCACCTTTTTTCTTGGTTCTTGCAGCTCTTTTGGAAGTCCTTGCGGGGATTTGCTTGGTGATTGGGTATAAAACCCGACTTGCAGCAGCTTTGTTGATGTTGTTTTTGATTCCGACAACAGGAATTTTCCATAATTTTTGGGATGTGGCAGAACCTGCGGCCCGGCAATTACAGATGACAATGTTTTTGAAAAATCTTGGGATATTTGGTGGCCTATGGTATGTTCTATGTTGTGGTTCAGGAAGATATGGTTGTGATGCCGTATGCTGTTCACGGACTCCCGATTCCAAGATCGATTCATAAGAAGAAAACAAAATAATAGCGCGGAACTACTGATGTCGACAGATTTGAATAAGCCATGGAGATGTGTTTTAGCTATTCTAGGGTTTTTTATCGTGGCTTTTGGCCAGCCAGCATGGAGCTCTTCCTTGGGTGCTTTTGCTGCTTTTCTTGGATATGCTTTAATAGGGCGTGTTGTGATTTCCTATTCTCGTCCACTATCTCGTTTTTGGGTGGCGGGGATCTGGTATTTTGCAGTGCAAATGGTCCAACTCTCCTGGTTTGTTTCGCATCCCTATGCGTATATTTATATTGTTTATGTCGGAGTGTCTTTGTTATTAGGGGCGCAATTCGGATTAGTGGGTATACTGATTACCCCCCGCCGATTGCGTTCCCTCATTGGGATTATTGCGATTCCTTCCGCGTGGGTGATTTTGGAATGGTCTAGGTTATTTATCTTGTCGGGTTTTTCCTGGAATCCTTCAGGGCTTGTGCTTACGGGAAATGTCTTTTCTCTTCAATTAGCTTCATTTTGGGGCGTTTTTGGGCTTTCTTTTTGGGTATTACTTGTGAATTTATTGGGTCTCAGGGCGTGGTTACTTAAAGCTCGAGTTGCTTATGTGGTATGGATTTTGGCTGCTTTAATGCCCTATGTTTATGGTTATGTGCACGTTGTTTACCATGAATACTGGATGGAAGAAGAACATCGCTTGGCCTTAAATGAAAATAAAAGTCCCTATTTCTCTGCGATTTTGGTGCAACCTGCTTTTCCTGCTGAAGAGGCGTTTGATTTTGGGGATACCCGAGATTTTGTCTCTTTTGTAATGAGAGAGTGGAAACATATTCTTAAAATTACCCAAAAGCACTCAGGAAAAACGGTTGATTTAATTGCTCTTCCGGAATTTATGGTTCCTTTTGGAACCTATACATTTGTTTATCCTTATGAAAAAGTGGCGAAAGCATTTGAAGACATTTTAGGGAAAGAAAGTTTAAATTTTCTTCCCCCTTTAGAATTGCCCTTTGCGGCTCAGTCATTAACAGATGAAGGAATCCGTTGGTTTGTGAATAACGCGTTTTGGGCGCAGGGATTGAGTAACTATTTCAATAGCGACATGGTGATTGGATTAGAAGACGCGGAAGATACACAAAATGGTCGAGAATATTATAGCGCAGCCCTGTTTTTTCATCCAATGCGCGAACTTTTTTCAGAAGAAAAATTTCGGCGAGCGGAGCGCTATGCTAAGCGTGTGCTTGTTCCCATGGGAGAATACATTCCTTTTAGCTTTTGCAGAGAGCTTGCGGCTCGTTACGGCGTAAACGGATCGTTTACAGGGGGACAAGAAGCCAAGATTTTGACGGGAAGTAAGCTTCCTTTTGGGGTTTGCATATGCTACGAAGAAACCTTTGGGCATCTGACGCGAGAAAATAGACAGTTGGGTGCAAATCTTTTAGTCAATTTAACAAGCGATGCCTGGTTCCCTTGTTCGCGTTTGCCGCAGCAACATTTCGATCATGCTAGATTACGAACGGTTGAAAATGGGGTGCCTTTAATCAGGGCATGCAATACGGGTGTAACTGGATCGATTGATAGCTTAGGGCGGTTAACAGCCAAGCTTGGAAATACTTTAGCAGAAACAGAGGAGTCTTCCGATTCGATTTTGGTGCATGTTCCTCTTTACCACTATCGCACATTATATACCTTGTTTGGTGATAAATTAATTATCGGATTTTGTTTTTTGGGATTGTTCGGCTTTGGTATTTATGAATATAAACATCGTAGGCGCCCTTGAAAACCAATGATTAATTTCAGTAATAGCACAAAACCAAAATCTTCACGATTTTCCCTTGATAAAAACAAAAGGCTTTAATTATTCTAACTTGCATCATCACGAAATAGATCAATATTAATGAGCAGGTTCGACAACTGTGAATGCCTTCAATTCCAGCCTAGAAAAAACATGTAGGAGACAGCGCACGCTTAAAAAAAGCGTTTCGTTTTCTGGTATCGGGATTCACACGGGAAGAGGGGTTTCCCTCAAATTTTGTCCAGCCAAGGAGGGTACGGGAATTGTCTTTAAACGAGTCGATCTTCCCAGCCAGCCTCTTATTCCTGCCACTGTTGAATATGTGTGCGAAACTAACCGCAGCACCACATTAGGGATTGGGTCCGTAAGGATTCATACCGTTGAACACGTCTTGGCAGCCATTCGTGCTTATGAAATCTCCAATTTATGCATTGAGATTACTAGCATTGAACCTCCTGTCGGAAATGGAAGCTCGGATGTTTTTGTCGAAATGATCGAAGAGGCAGGGATCGAAGAGCAGGACGGAATTATTCCGGTCGTGAAAATTCAAGAGCCTGTTTATTGGTCCGAAGGAGACATTCACTTGGTTGCTCTCCCCGCAGATGAATATCGCATTAGTTACACACTTAGTTATCCAACCCCAAGTATTCTGCAAGCACAATTTCACTCTTTGTCAGTAACAGCAGAAAGTTTTAAAAATGAGCTTGCTCCTTGTCGCACATTTTCCCTTTACCAAGAGGTTTCTGTACTGATGGATAAAGGTTTGATTCAAGGCGCGAGTTTAAACAATGGAGTCACCATTAAAGATGGAGCTGTTTTAAGTAAGGGGGGATTGTTCTTCCCTAATGAAATGGTTCGGCATAAAATATTGGATATGATTGGTGATTTTTCTCTTGTCGGGTTTGACTTTTTGGCGCATGTTATAGCTATTCGCTCAGGACATGCCTCTAATTTTGCCTTCGCGAAAAAGCTCTTACATTCTATTACAACGGAGAGATGTTCATGACTCCTGACTTTAGCGAAATGCCCGCGGTCTTTGATATTAAAGAGATTCTTAAAATCTTGCCCCATCGCTATCCCTTTTTGTTGGTTGACAGAATTGTTGAAATGGATTTAGAAAAGGGGTATATTTTAGGCCAAAAAAACATCACCTTTAATGAATCTTTTTTTCAAGGCCATTTTCCGGGTGCACCGATTATGCCCGGAGTGTTAATCCTTGAAGCTCTTGCGCAAGCAGGGGGAATTTTAGTGTATTTAAAAGGAGAAAGCGAGGTTGAAAAAATCGCTGTTCTTATGAACGTGAATCAAGCGAAATTTCGCAGTCCTGTGCGTCCAGGAGATGTCCTTTTTCTGAAAGGAGAGGGGCAACATTTTAGTAAAAAAGGTGGGAAAATCAAGGCAACAGCTTATGTCAATAATAAGGTCGCTGTTGAAGCTGAAATTGGTTTTGCTTTAGTTCCCAAAAGCCAAATTTAAAAGTTATAAAATTATTGTTATTAAAACTACAGACTGAGATTTCATAAAGCATGAGTCAATCTAAAATCCACCCAGCAGCCATTATAGAGCCAGGGGCAGTTATTGGTAAAAACGTTACAATAGAGCCTTTTGCAGTTATAAAAAGCACGGTCACCCTAGAAGATGACGTGGTGATTATGTCGGGTGCCTACATCGAAGGAAATACCACGATTGGAGCTGGGACCAAAATTTATCCCTATGCAAGCATTGGGACCAAGACGCAGGACCTCAAGTTTCGAGGAGAAAAAACCTTCGTAAAGATTGGGAAAAACTGTGAAATTCGTGAATTTGTAACGATTAATTCGTCTTGCCAAGAGAATTCCGTTGTTGAGGTTGGCGATGAATGCCTAATTATGGCCTATTGTCATATTGCTCACAACTGCGTTTTAGGGAAAAGAGTTATTATGAGCAATAATGCTACTCTTGCAGGGCATGTGATTTTAGAGGATTATGCCATTGTGGCAGGGTTTACCCCGATTCACCAATTTGTCAGAATTGGGGCCTATGCAATGGTGGGTGGAATGAGTCGTGTTACCCATGATATCCCTCCTTATACAATTGGCGCTGGAATACCATTTAAGTTTGGTGGGTTAAACCTTGTGGGTCTCAAAAGGCATGGGTTCCAACTCAATACACGTCGTGAATTAAGTAAGGCTTTTAAGTTAACATATCGCTCTAAACTTCGTCTGGAAGAGGCTTTAGATCTGATTGAGCAGGAATTGGAATCTTTGCCTGAAGTCCAGCATTGGATTGACTTTTGCAGAAGTTCTAAAAGAGGCTTAATGGGGCTGCAAGGAATCTCCAATTCAGAAGAATTTGAGGAAGAGGAAGAAGAGGAAGAAGTTTCTGAGCTCGTTTCTAAATAAGTCACAGTCTCACACGATACACGGGAAATCAAGCGCAGAATTTGCATCGTTCTGCTGCTTTTCTGATATATATCTAGTCATTTTACAATTTAAGGGTGCCTGTTATGAAAGTTGTCTTTTTTGGGACACCGCAATTTGCTGCAAACGTACTCAGTGATCTTTTAAATAGTCACATAGATGTTGTGGCGGTCATCACAAAACCAGATCGGGCGCAAGGTCGATCTAAGCAATTAGTCCCGACTCCTGTCAAGCAGGTCGCCTTGATGCAGGCAACTCCTATTCCTTGTTTTCAACCTGAACTTGTGTCCGCTCCCGAGTTTGCAGATACGCTTGCTGCCTTTAAGCCGGATTTGTTCGTTGTCGTTGCGTATGGCGAAATTATCAAGCAGCATCTTTTGGACATGCCTAAAATGGGGTGTATTAATTTACATGCTAGTTTGCTTCCAAAGTATCGTGGAGCCGCGCCCATCCAGCGAGCGATCATGAATGGGGAGTCCGAAATTGGGGTGACTATCATGCATATGGTTAAAAAAATGGATGCGGGCGATATGATCAAAAAAGCTTCTATTGTCGTAGATGAAAATCAATCTTTTCCTGAAATTGAGCAAGCTTTATGTCGCATTGGATCCCATGCTCTCCTTGAGGTGCTTCGAGAAATTGAAGCAGGGGCGAGTATGCGTCAGCCTCAGAATCATGATGAAGTAACATACGCCCCTAAAATTGAGTTAGAAGATTGTTATATCGATTGGAATCGTTCCGCTTCGGATCTCCATCATCTTGTGCGTGCTGTCACACCTGAGCCCGGAGCTTGGTGCTATGTGGAAGTGAAGCAGCAGAAAAAGCGTTTAAGAATTTTAAAAAGCCAAATGATGACTTCAGGCAGTGGTCAACCGGGAGAAATTCTGGGGTATGGAAAAGAGGGATTGATTGTGGCGTGTGGAGAAGGTTCTCTTCGCATTGTAACGCTTCAACTTGAGGGGAAAAATGCCATGAGTGCCGAGGACCTCATGAGGGGCATTCCAAGGCAAATGTTTTCGTTTGTAATGGGCGCATGATGGCAACTCAGTCTATTTCTTCGGCTCTCTTTGGAGCAGTTTCTTATCTAAGTGTTCATGGGGGGCCAGCAGTCAAGGAAGCGGTTGTGATTACGCAAAAAGTTGCTAACTTTGGTATTCGCTTTTTCCCGATTATTCAAGGGGGCGGTTATGTTGGCTATGGATTGAAAGTCTTCATATGGGACGGTTTGCGAAATCGCATTAGGCTCCATATTGAAAACAAAGGGGGCACGATTGGGTATGTTTCCCAGGTTTTCCAAGGGTTTTATGCAAGGATTAAGTCTATTCAATTTCAAACGACTCAGTTTTCCTTTCTATATGGATTTTCTGCCATAGGGGCGGGAGGATGTGGGATCGCAAGTGGAATTTGTCGGTTAAGTTATCAGGGTCTTTCGTGTGCCGCGAATATATTGGGTTCCGCAGCGCGCGGATTTTTTATGTTTGGCGACATTCTTTCTTTGCAATATTATGTAAATGTTTTTTTTTCTGCTTCTGAGCTTGCCAAGTCGAGTTCAGGAGATACACGACAAGTCGCGCTCAAAATGAGAATTTCAGCTGGCTTGGGCATTTTCATTTGTTTTGCTTATCTTTTAGCTGGCGCTTTGGCTCTCTTCGGAGCTCCGATTGGAGTTGCTTTTGCGATCGGTTGTGTTGCGGGATTGACAAGTTGTTTAAAAGGATTATTCGACTTCTTTTATCGCAACGATTTATCGCGTATGTAATAGGGTTTTTAGCCTTGGAAAAGTATATGTATCAAATATTTTAGTTATTTACAAATTAACTTTTTTCCTTTACCATAAAAAATTCATCGTATATGTAAACATGTTCAACATCACCATTTATGTGGAAGATGTTAAAAAAGCAAGCGCCACTAAAGCGTTTGATGAGTGGGCTCGGGTTGGGTTAAAATAAAACCTATCGTGATAATCGATTGAATTAACAGCCTAAACCTGAGTATAGAAAGAGCTTTTTAACAAAATCACTCAAATAAATTGGGTGGAGTTCTAGCTTCTGGAATTTTTAAGTTTTAAATATCAAAAAAATAAGGTGTAGATATGGCTCTAATACGTACTGCTGCAACGGAAGATTATCGATTTCCAACAGCTACAGACGGCTCAAAAGCGAAAAAAGGATTTGCAAAAATTGGAAGAGGATTTGAAAAACTCGGACGAGGAGCTGCATCTCTTGCGCAAAAGCCAAAGATGATTATAGATAAAAAAGAAGGCTTTGGGAAAGCAATAAAAGTTGCTGCAGGAACTTCAGAGGTCGTTTTGGTCATTTTTTCCGCTATTGGTGGCGTGAAGTTACAGGGATTGAAAGAAGTGACGACTCTGGTTAAGGGCGTAAAAAAAATTATTGATTTAGTTGAAGTTGTGGATAACGTCGGAGAGTTGGCTGGGTATTTGAAGAACGCAAGCAAACCCCGTAGTGTGGTTGTTGCTCTTTGGACAGTTCCAAAAGTTGCTTCAACTGTATTCTTTACAGTCTCAAGTGGCATGGAAGTATTTGAGTTCTTTTCTAGAACATTTAACGTGGGCACCAAAGCCTTAGATTTTACATTTAAAGGGCTTGGCAGTGTCCCTATTCCTGTATTCGGTCTTGTGAAAGATGTTGTGGGTGGCGCGGGTGTCCTCTTGCAGGTTGCGATCAAAGGTCGTGAGCTATACGTGGCAGTTTGTGGGCGTAAGCATGCAACAGATAAATTGAACGCCTGGAAAAAAGATTTTTCCAACTTAGATTTAGAAAAAAATAGTGAAGTAGATGGGAAAGCGATTGAGCTTGCAAACAAATACGGAGCCAAGCTTGCTGAGTATAATGCATTACTGCAACAAGAGCAAGAGTATGCTGCTAACCCAGGGACAGCTCCTAAATTAGATCGGGCGGCAAAAAGCAAGCTGGCCAAAGGTGCTGCGAACATCAGAAAGTGGGAAAAGCGCCGAGATTTATTGAGTGGTGCTGTGTCTGGAAAAGCGTACGATTTCACGGTGGAGCTCATTAAATATAAAGGTGAGTCCAAAAAAGCTAAGCTATTTAATGAAAATAGAAAGATTGCTAAGGCGGTGGTTGGTGCGGTCTTGAATATTGCAAAGGTTGCGCTGATTGTAACGAGTCTTACATTCTTAGCAACAGGTCTTTCAGGTGTGCCGTTTGCGTTCATTTTGATGGGAGCAAGCCTTGCGATCAACGTTGGCGGATTGGCTAGCTACGCAACATGGGAATTCCTTGGCGAGAAAAGGGTGGCTGCGCCTGCGGCGTAAGTTTCGTTTCGCTTTTTTATTTAGCTGGCGAGGAGCCCCTCGCCAGTTTATTGTGTGATCATGATGGTCTCTATTTCCTCTTCTTTCCTAAAAAAAACTTCTCCAGTTTCTCCAAAGTTTTTTGCATACGAATGGTTCTCAGTCTTTGTTGTGATGGGCTGTTTAATGGTTTTGGTCGGTGTGACGCTTGCGTCGCGAACAGATAAGATGCGGCTGCCTTCTATAAAAGAACGGCGCGTATTAGTCAAAAAAATTCAGGTATCAAAGCTCAAGAAGGTTTCCAAAAAACGGGCGCGTTCCACAAAGAAAAAAAGCAGGGGTGAGGGGGTGAAAGTGGGGTTTTTTTGTCTTAGATTATCTGCGGGTGAGGGGTGATATTCTGAATTTTAATGCAGATTCTAAGATTCTTGTTTTCAATAGGATAATCTTTGGCGAATTCGGGGTGTTTATTGTGTGAATACATCGGTTATTGAAAAAATAAAAGAGGATGTGTGCAATTATAAAAATAGACCTTAAACTAGCTTAAAGAACCTTTTTTAAGGGGGAGTAGATGTTGGGTGAATATAAAATAATTAATTTTTTTTCTTTCTAGAGAGAAAACTGGTTGTGATAAATCTCCAAGTTTGGTAGTCTACTCTTTTTAAGCGACTAAAAAGGTTGGTTAAAAACCAAAATTCCTCTCTTACCCTCTGAAAAGAACACATTGCGTGTGCACCTTTTCACTAGAATAGGGAGAATAACTCTTGAATACGCTCAGTTGATAGTATTTTAGTTTAATGGTTTCAATTTTGATGAAAGGAATTCGCACATGGCGATAAAATTAATGGGTAAAAAACGAGGGATGACACAGCGTTTTGATGAAGCTGGCAACCTCATCGTTTGCACAGTCATTGAAGTCGAACCCAATGTTGTGACACAGCTTAAGACGAAAGAAAAAGATGGCTATAATGCTGTCCAGTTGGGATTTGAAAAAATTGAAGCAAATGATCCTCGCACAGTGAAAAGACGTACGTCTAAACCTTTGCAAGGACACTATGCAAAAGCAGGTGTTGAGCCCCGCAGATTTTCTGGGGAGTTTCGCATTGAAGATTCAGCCGAATTTTCTCTCGGGCAAGAGCTTAAGGTGGACCTTTTCAAAGAAGCTGGATATCTCGATGTAATCGGGGTCAGCAAAGGTAAAGGTTATCAAGGGGTAATGAAGCTGCACAATTTTGGTGGCGGCCCTGCTGCTCACGGTTCAGGATTTCACCGTCACGCTGGATCGACCGGAATGCGCTCCACCCCAGGCCGTTGTTTGCCAGGTGGAAAAAGAGCAAGTCATATGGGTGTCGACCGTGTCACTGTTGAAAATTTGAAAATTGTGTTGGTCGACGAAGAAAATAATCTGATCTTGGTTCAAGGGCAAGTTCCTGGGGCTTATGACAGCTTGCTTTTCCTTAGAGAAGCAAGAAAAAAGCGCAGTGCGAAATAATTAGCTTGGAGAATTAGATCGTGGCTTTATTAAAAGTTTTTGATATTAAAGGCAATGAAGTTGGAGAATTAGAGGTTGATAGCACTTTTGCTGAAGCTCAAATTAATTCTCAAGTCGTAAAAGATTATGTTACCGCTCTCAGAGCAAATGCAAGACAATGGTCCGCTAATACAAAAGGGCGTTCCGAAGTTAAGCATTCGACAAAGAAACCTCATCCACAGAAGGGTGGAGGACGAGCTCGTCAAGGATCGCTCGTGGCTCCTCAGTACCGCGGTGGTGGTCGAGTATTTGGTCCAAAACCAAAATTTGATCAACATGTACGTATTAACAAAAAAGAACGAAAAGCAGTTATTCGATTCTTGATTGGCGAAAAAATCCGCAACAACGCATTAACCGTTGTGCAAGATTTCCACATGGAAGAACCTAAAACTAAGCACGTAGCAGATTTTCTTGAAAAACAAGGAATCAGCGGAAGAACGTTGTTTATTGGCGAGGGAAATTTCGTTCAAGTCGGTAACGACAATGACGGCAAAAAAGTTAGCGTACGCTGCGAACAACATGACAACTTTATTAAAAGCATTCGCAATCTACAAAAGATCGAGTTTGCTTTAACATCCCATGTCAGTGGATATGATGTAATTGTAGCAAAAAACATGATTGTTGGCGCCTCAGCGCTCGAACAGTTAAAAGAATGGCTTTGCTAACTTAAGAAACTACCAGGATGAAGGAAAATAATCATGGCGAATAAAGATCCCTATCATGTGGTAAAAGGTCCACATGTGACAGAAAAGTCAGTCATGCTTCAAGGGTTAAAAAACGCTACAAGTAACCGCTCGCTAGCCGCGTGTGAATCGCCTAAATATGTATTCATTGTAGATCGCAAGGCGAATAAACAAGAAATCGCTCGAGCAGTTGAAGAGATTTATAGCGAAAAAAATATCAAAGTTGTTGCAGTGAACACGATTAATGTTAAGCCAAAAGCAAGACGTGTCCGTGGGCGCATGGGAAACAAGCCAGGCTTTAAAAAGGCAGTGGTTACACTCGAAGCTGGCGACAATTTAGATAACGTATAATTCCATGGAACGTGACGGAAGCCAGATGAAGAGCTTCACAAAAAAGGATTCATGAGCAGATGTTAAAAAAATATCGACCAATCACTCCAGGCACACGGCAGCTTGTGTTGCCAATGAACGAAAAGCTTACACGTGCAAACGATCATTCAAAAGCAACGGTAAAGCCAGAGAAATCATTATTGTCCCCAAAAAAACGGACAAATGGAAGAAATAATAATGGCCACATCACCTGCCGTCATAAAGGTGGAGGACATAAGCGTCACTATCGTTTAGTGGATTTCAAGCGAGATAAAGAAAATATCCCAGCTGTTGTAAATTCAATCGAATACGATCCAAACCGCTCCGCATACGTCGCACTCTTGCATTATGCAGACGGAGAAAAACGCTATATCATCGCTCCTGAAGGATTGAAGAAAGGGGATAAAGTCCAAACAAGTGATCAAGCACCTTTCCGTACAGGAAATTGCATGCGTATGATGAGTATGCCTCTTGGCTCCATCATCCATAGCATTGAACTTGTTCCAGGAAAAGGCGCGAAACTTGTTCGTTCAGCTGGATTGTCTGCACAGTTAATGGCTCGCAGTGGCGGCTATGTAACTGTTAGAATGCCTTCTGGTGAAGTGCGTATGTTTAATGAAAAATGTCGAGCAACTTTTGGCACTGTTTCAAACTCCGAGTATAACCTTCGTGTAGAAGGAAAAGCTGGACGTAAACGCTGGAAAGGGATTCGCCCAACAGTTCGCGGTACCGCAATGAACCCAGTCGATCACCCTCACGGTGGTGGTGAAGGAAAGCACAAAGGAAATATTCCTCAAACTCCTTGGGCACAATGCACACGTGGACTCCGTACACGGTCCCTGAAGAAATCGAATAAGTTCATTGTTAAAGATCGAAGGAAAAAGTAAATATGGCTAGATCCTTAAAAAAAGGCCCCTTTGTGGCTCACCATTTAAAGAAAAAGGTCGAAGATCAAAATAATGCTGGAACCAAAAAGTCCATCAAGACTTGGTCAAGAAGCTCAATGATTGTTCCAGAAATGATTGGACATACATTTGAAGTCCACAATGGGCGTAAATTTATTTCAGTATTTGTATCTGAAAATATGGTTGGACACCGTTTAGGGGAGTTTTCACCAACACGCCTATTTAAGGGGCATCCAATTAAGAAATAAGGGTTGTTTCAATGAATTATGCAAAAGCGCTAAGTAAATATATTCGAATAAGTCCACGCAAAGCTCGTCTTGCAGCAGGACTTATCCGCGGAAAATCCGTACCTGATGCGTTAGTTCAACTCCAATTCAGTGGATTAAGAGCTGGAAGGCTCTTGAAAAAGACGCTCGATAGTGCTGTTGCGAACGCAGAATCGCAACATGATCTTCGACGAGAACAACTGAAAGTTGCTGAAGTACGAATCGACGCAGGGCCAATAATTAAACGTGCGAAACCTAAAAACCGTGGTGGCCGTCATCCAATCATGAAGCGAACCAGCCATTTCACTGTTGTTGTTAGCGCAGATAAGGAGTAATCTTATGGGACAAAAAGCCAATCCAATTGGGCTTCGCTTAATACGCAATCGTAAATTTCGCTCGAAATGGTTTGCTAACAAGCATGAATTCGGTCAAAACGTGATCGAAGATCATATGATTCGCGAATATTTGATGAAAAAACCTGCATGTGTAGGGACTTCTCAAATTCGTATTTGCCGCATGAGTGATAAAATTGAGATCACCATTTGCACCGCACGTCCAGGTCTTGTCATCGGGAAAAAGGGCGCAGAAATCGACGCTCTTAAATCTGAGTTGTTCAAGCTCACTGGAAAAGAAGTTTGGATCGAAGTCGAAGAAATCAAACGTCCTGATCTAGACGCCAAAATTGTAGCTGACGGAATCGCAAAACAACTCGAACGACGCATCGCATTCCGACGTGCAATGAAAAAAGCAATGCAATCCGCTACCGATGCTGGTGCTCTTGGAATTAAAGTCCAAGTTTCTGGCCGCTTAGGTGGTGCTGAAATTGCACGGACTGAATGGTATAAAGAAGGAAGTACTCCTTTACATACTCTAAGAGCAGATATTGATTTCGCTTACGGTCGTGCAGAAACAACATATGGAAGCATTGGTGTCAAGGTTTGGATCTACCGAGGCGAAGACACACAACCAACTAGACAGCCAACTGAGTAAGGAGGATTAGGGTCATGGCATTGATGCCTAAACGAACAAAATTTCGAAAGCTTCAAAAAGGGCATT
Source organism: Parachlamydia sp. (assembly GCF_050255895.1). Classification (NCBI taxonomy): domain Bacteria; kingdom Pseudomonadati; phylum Chlamydiota; class Chlamydiia; order Parachlamydiales; family Parachlamydiaceae; genus Parachlamydia; species Parachlamydia sp. The sequence goes on along the minus strand of NZ_JBFWIR010000018.1, from coordinate 28,777 downwards.
TTTCCGGAATCAGTAAAGGCGGATGCTTTGTTCACTTCGGTGAATTTGGTATCCAAGTCCTAGAAAGAGCCTGGGTAACCGCTCAACAGATTGAAGCCTGCCGTGTAGCCATTAACCGCTACTTTCAGCGACGTGGTAAAGTGTGGATACGTATTTTCCCCGATAAACCAGTGACAAAAAAGCCAGCTGAAGTACGTATGGGTAAAGGAAAAGGCGCTGTAGACCATTGGGTAGCAGTCGTTAAACCAGGACGTATTTTATTTGAAGTAGGCAACGTACCGAAAGTTTTAGCACAAAATGCTCTTAGACGTGCAGCTGCTAAGCTTGGAATTAAAACTCGATTCGTCGAGCGCGTAGAACAGGTGTGAGGTTAGTATAATGTCTAAAGCTCGTGAACTAATTAATCAATCTCTAGATGAACTACAAGCTTCTTTGAGTGATAAACGCAAAGAACTGTATGCACTAGTGGTTGCTAAGAAAAATACAAAAAAACTTGAGAAGCCTCATCGTATTCCTTCACTTAAAAAGGATATTGCACGGCTTCATACTGTGATTCATGCTAAAACATTGCAAGAACAGTCGCAGGCTGTGTGAGGACGTTTAATGGAAGAAATTAAATCAAAGCGAAAAGTTAAAACAGGTACTGTTCTATCTAACAAGATGGAAAAAACCGTTGTCGTGCAAGTTAGCCGTACATATCCACATCCCCGTTATGGGAAAGTGGTGACACGTAACAAGAAATACTACGCACACAATGAATTAAGACCATTAGAAGTGGGTGAACAAGTAACAATTGAAGAAACACGGCCCCTCTCAAAGCTGAAAAGATGGAGAGTGGTTGCCTAGTCGTTCGTATCCACTGGCTTTAAGCGGGTCACCTAATAAAGCCTGAACGTCATAAATATTATAGTGCTGCTTAAAGTGTAGCAAATACGGTAAAGTGCGGAGTTAATTTAATTATGATTCAACAAGAAACCAAACTTAAAGTGGCTGACAACTCAGGAGCTAAGCGTGTAAAATGCTTTAAAGTTCTCGGTGGATCTAGAAGACGTTATGCAAGTGTTGGTGACATTATTGTTTGTTCAGTTCAAGAAGTCGAACCAGGTGCAAGCGTTAAGAAAGGCGATGTTGTAAAAGCTGTAATCGTTAGAACAACAGCTGATATCACACGTGAAGACGGAACAGTCTTGCGTTTTGATACAAATAGCTGCGTTCTCATCGATGAGAAAAAGAACCCAATCGGGACGCGCATTTTTGGACCAGTTGCTCGAGAGCTGCGTGCAGAATTTTTGAAGATCGTATCTCTTGCACCCGAGGTGATTTAGAAATGAGAGAAAAAACTATGAATAAAATTTCTGTATGTAAAAAGTTCAAAAAAGGCGATCGTGTTGTTGCAATTACAGGAAACGATCGTGGAAAAGCTGGCACAATCCTCAGATGCAGTGGCGACAGAGTTGTTGTACAAGGCCTCAACGTGCGCAAAAAGCACGTAAAGAAATCTGAGCAAAATCCAGCTGGGGGAATCCTGCCATTTGAGCAATCCATCCATGTTTCCAATTTGAAATTATGTGTTGCTGAAGATAAAGGGGTGAAGTTGCGTACTCGCGTTGACCAGAATGGAGACCGAGAATTATACTATAAGCTCGATGGTCAAGATGTCACCTATCGTTCACTTAAAAATTCAAACAGCAAGAAGAGTTAAAAATGTCTAGGTTAAAAAAGCGGTATCTGGAAACAGTCAAGCCCGAGCTGCATAAAAAATTTGGGTATACAAATCCTTGTCTGATCCCAGCTTTGAAAAAGATTGTGATCAACATGGGGATTGCAGAAGCAAGCAAGGATAAAAATGCTATCCAAGATTGTGTTAATGAATTAACACTTATCTCAGGACAAAAGCCTATTATCACGAAAGCTAAGAAAGCGATTTCAAACTTTAAACTGCGCGAAAAGCAGCCCATTGGGATTAAAGTTACACTTCGCGGACAGAGAATGTTTGACTTTCTTGATCGTTTCTGTAATATTGTATGTCCTCGCATACGAGACTTCCGTGGCTTTCCTTCAAAATGTGATGGACGCGGAAACTATACGCTCGGATTGGATGACCAACAAGTGTTTCCAGAATTGAATCTCGATGATGTTAAAAAGACACAAGGGATGCATATAACCTTCGTTACAAGTACATCCAAGGATGAAGAGTGTGTGGAATTGCTTCGTTTGCTTGGACTTCCGTTTAAAAATTTACCTGTATCGGTAGCAGCTTAAGAATAGGAGAAGGAATTATGGCAGTTAGCGACCCAGTAGCCGATTTCCTCACAAGGATTCGCAATGCAAGTAGAGCACAACGCCGTTTTGTTGTGATTGGTTGGAGCAAACTCAAAGAAGGTATTGCGGAAATCCTTAAAGCCCAAGGGTTTATCGAAAGTTATCTGATTGAGAAAGATGAGAATCACCGTGGGATCATTAGAGTTTACTTGAAGTACACAGAAAGACGCGAGTCTGTAATTAAAGGTCTAGAAAGAGTTTCTAAGCCTGGCTTACGTCGATATGTAGGACATGATGATATTCCGTTTTTCTATGGCGGCCTAGGGCTGTCAATTTTGTCAACTTCTCAAGGTTTATTACCTGGGGGAGAGGCGAAGAAAAGAAAAATTGGTGGCGAACTTTTGTGCCGAGTCTGGTAACTTCAATCGATGTGAACAGCTGCCTGCCTTACGTAAGCAAGCAGCTTTATAAGGAGTAAATGAAATGTCGCGTAAAGGAAAACTTCCCATCTCAATCCCAAGCGGTGTTGAAGTTAAAGTCAATAATGGGGAAATCTCTGTAAAAGGACCTAAAGGTTCTTTGCATGGGAAAATCTTTCCTGAAATTGCTGTAAGCATCGAAGGAAATGAAGTTCATGTGCAATTGACAGAAGAAGCAAAAGATGCAGGAAACTTGCACGGCCTTTATCGCTCTCTTGTTCAAAATATGGTAACAGGGGCAGAAAAAGGTTTTCAGACTCGCTTAGAAATGATTGGAGTCGGATATCGTGCGTCCGTTCAAGGACAACTCTTGGATCTGCAGCTTGGTTTTTCACACCCAACTAAATTGCCAATTCCTCAAGGAATTCAAGTTGAAGTTGCTGAAAAAAACACTGTAATTATTGTTTCTGGTGTTGATAAACAAAAAGTTGGACAGTTTGCCGCAATAATCCGCGCAATGAGACCACCTGAGCCATACCAAGGAAAAGGTATTCGCTATGCAGGGGAGTATGTTCGCAGAAAAGATGGAAAATCAGCTTCCAAAAAATAATGCTCATTTATTGCGTGCGTGATTGTTTAAGCAATAAAGTACAAATTGTTTAATAAGGTTGTTATGGGATCAGAACTTAGAATTCAGACGATTCGCAAAAAACGAACAATGCGAATTCGTAAAAAAATTCATGGGACCAGTGTGGAACCACGTCTGTGCGTTGTTAAAAGCAACAAGCATCTACAAGTGCAGTTGATTAATGATGATGCTGGAGTAACTCTTGGCTCAGTCGCAACGTTCTCGAAAGAATATCGCGGAAGCGAATTCGGTAAAAAAAGCAAGCAAGCTGCCCGCAAATTAGGCGAGCATATTGCAAAGATTGCTTCTGAACAGAACATTAAAGCAGCCAAGTTTGATCGTGGTCCAGCTAAATTCCACGGAGTTTTAGCCGAACTTAAAGATGCGGCAGTTGCTGCCGGTTTGAAGTGCTAATAGCGCTGGCATCATTTCCAATTAATTTTAGGATGTTTAAATGACAAGACAAGCAGAAGGTCAGAAGAAAGAAAAAAAAGGCAGCGAGTTGACTGAAAAAGTCCTCTATATTAATCGCTGTTCAAAAGTTGTCAAGGGTGGACGTAAGTTCAGCTTCTCCGCTCTTATTCTCGTTGCAGATGGAAAAGGAAAAGTCGGCTATGGCTTTGCTAAAGCGAACGAATTGACCGATGCAATCCGTAAAGGTGGCGAAGCTGCAAGAAAGAATCTCGCTTCTTACGAAATGGAAGGGACGACTATTCCTCACGAAATTACAGTGACTTGGGATGGAGCAACAGTGATGTTGAAACCAGCTCCTGAAGGCTCTGGAGTGATCGCGGGATCTAAAGTACGTGCTGTATTGGAAATGGCCGGTTATACAGATGTAATGGCTAAAAATTTGCGTTCAAGCAATCCAATTAACATCGTAAAAGCAACTTTTAAAGGTTTATCGCTATTGCGTAGCCGTCAAAAGATGAAACAAGTTAGAGGTTTAGCATGATTACACTTGGAACATTAAAAAATGATTTGCGCGGAAGAAAACAAGTTCGACGCGTAGGACGAGGAGTTGGTTCCGGTGTAGGTAAAACTTGCGGCCGTGGACAAAAAGGTGCTGGAGCACGTTCAGGCTATAAGCGTCGCTTAGGCTATGAAGGTGGTCAGTTCCGTCTTTTCGCAAAGCTTCCAATTCGTGGATTTTCCAATGCACGCTTTAGAAAAGAATTAGATGTTGTCAATTTAAGCCAAATCGATCAAGCCTATGAAGATGGCGAAGTTGTAAATGCAGAGACACTAGCAGACAAAGGTCTTTTAAGTGGTCGTACTCACGGAGTAAAAGTTCTCGGTGATGGCGAATTAACTAAGAAAGTAACTTTTGAAGTGCACAGTTTGTCAGCAGCTGCACGTGATAAACTCCAAAAAGCGAAAATTACGTTTCAACTTTCGAGGTCTTAATTTGCTATGCACTTTTTCGCATTCATGCAAAGCTTCGATTGAAAACATCAGTTAATTTTATGCTTGCTTGTACGATTTCAAGTAGTTTACAATAGATCAAACGGAAAGTTAAAGCTAAGGATTAAATGCGATGTTTAGTGAAGTGCAACGAGTCTTTCAAATTCCTGAACTGAGAAATAAAATTCTTTTTACCTTACTCATGCTATTTGTATGTAGGATAGGGGGATTTATTCCTGTTCCAGGAATTAACGGTGAAATAGCTGTCAGTTTTTTTAGACATGCGACAGGAGGAGGCCAAAATCTCTTCCAAATGGTAGATATTTTTTCGGGCGGAGCTTTCTCTCAAATGACTGTTATTGCATTGGGGGTCGTTCCATACATTTCTGCTTCTATTATTTTGCAGCTGCTCGTTGCTCTTTGGCCATCTCTACAGCGTGAATTACGCGAAAATGGGGAAGCGGCAAAGCGAAAAATCAATAAAATGACTCGTATTTTGACGGTTGTACTGTCTGTTTTGCAATCAGGTTTGTTTGCAAGATATGCGCTGCAAATCAATATGTCAAAGCCAGGCATCGTCGCTGGTGAACTTTTGGATATTCAAGCCTTTGGCGTGCCATGGCTTTTTTATCTCATTACCATCGCAACGATGACGACTGGAACGGTCTTTTTAATGTGGATTGGTGAGCAGATTACAGATCGGGGAATTGGAAACGGAATGAGTTTGATTATTACGTTGGGAATTCTCTCTCAAATCCCTACGGCTTTGGGACTCATTTTCCAGCAACTTAATTTGAACTCGCAAGAACCTGGACAAATGAATTTAGCTAGTGTTCTGGTTTTAGTCGCTGTGTTTGTGCTTGTCACAATTGCAACAATTCTCATTATTCAAGGGCATAGGCGAATCCCCTTGCAGTATGCAAGGCGTGTTGTTGGAAGAAAAGAAGTGCAAGGCGGAACCTCGTATATTCCACTTAAAGTGAACTATGCAGGTGTTATTCCGGTTATCTTTGCATCTTCATTGTTATTATTCCCTGCAACGCTTGGTGCTTTCTTGGGTCATGGTAATTGGTTAGGAGAGGTCGCCAGCTGGGTTTCGCCAGGAAGTAGTGTGTATATGGCTTTGTTTGTATTGCTCATTATCTTCTTTACTTATTTCTGGACAGCAACTCAGTTCAGACCCGATCAGATCGCATCTGATATGAAGAAAAATGGGGCTTTTGTTCCAGGTGTTCGTCAAGGAAAACCGACTCAAGACTACCTGGAAAACACGATGAATAAAATTACGTTGCTCGGAGCTCTCTTTTTGGCGGGAATTGCTATTCTTCCAACATTAGTTGGTCGCTTTTTAGGAATTCCACAGACAATTAGTTATTTCTTTGGAGGGACAGCTTTATTAATTCTCGTGGGTGTTGTTTTAGACACAATGAAGCAAGTTGAGTCTCACCTTCTCATGAAGCGTTACGATGGTTTTATGAAGCGTGGACGGATCAGAGGAAGATAAATACGTTTTCTTTTGAACAAAAAGAATATGTGTGATAAATTATCAAGTTCAATTTCATGTAATTAGTAGGAGATTTGAATGCCTAGAATTATCGGTATCGATATACCGGATAATAAAAGATTAGAAATTAGTTTGACATATATCTATGGATTAGGTCGTCGTCTAGCTAATGAGATTATTGCAAAGCTGGGTTTAGACCCTAACATGCGTGCCCACAAATTGACAGAAGATGAGATTGCAAGTATCAACGCATTGCTCCAGTCTCAATATGTCGTTGAAGGGGACCTCAAACGTCAAGTTCAAAACAACATTAAACGATTAATTAGCATCCATTCCTATCGTGGACAAAGACATCGTGTTGGACTTCCAGTCCGTGGACAACGTACTCGTACTAATGCTAGAACGAGAAAAGGCCGTCGTAAGACAGTGGCTAATAAGAAAAAATAAGAGAGGAGTGAATCACTTTGTCTAAGCAGGTCGTAAACAAAAAAGCAGCAGCTGCAAAGCCTAAGAAAAAGTTGCACGCACACGTCCCATCAGGCGTCGCACATGTTAAAGCAACTTTTAACAATACGATTGTATCCATCACGGATCCGAATGGAAATGTTGTTTCATGGGCAAGCGCAGGAAAAGTTAATTTCTCCGGTTCACGTAAATCTTCTGCATTCGCTGCAACAGTTGCGGCACAAGACGCAGCAAAATTAGCGATGTCTGTTGGAATGCGCGAAGTAGAAGTTAAGTTAAAAGGGCCAGGTGCAGGACGCGAGTCAGCTGTGCGTGGTTTGCAAGGTGCAGGATTGTTGATTACTTCAATCCGTGATGTAACTCCTTGCCCACATAATGGATGCAGGCCTCCTAAAAGACGTCGTGTATAACCATTTTTATCTGCAATGTGAATCATCAATGATTTAAGGCAGAATTAACGCTATAATCTTTCGATTCTTTGTGAATCAACTCTCGAAGAGCGAGAACAGTTTATTTTATTTTTTATGAGGAGTGACTTCATGGCAGTCAAGTATGGTAAGTTTGAAATCCCTCAGCAAATTTCTGTGGATGAGGAAACGCTAAGCCAGACGTTTGGTCGTTTTATTGCAGAACCCTTTGAAAAAGGATTCGGCCACACTGTGGGAAATTCTCTCCGCCGCATGATGCTTTCTTCACTTGAAGCGCCTGCTATTGTTTCTGTGCGAATTGAAGGAATTTCTCATGAATACATGGCGATAGAGGGGATCGTTGAGGATATGACAAACATTATCCTTAACTTGAAAGGGGCGTTAATACGCAAGCTTCCATTAGATGATGCACCAAATTCGCGCGATGATCGCATTGTAACTTCTATTTTAGAAATTACACAAGACGATCTCGATAAAAATCATGGGAAATACCATGTAACATTAGGCGATGTCTTTACAGAGGGGAATTATGAAGTTGTGAATCCTCAACTTCACCTATTCACTGTAACACAGCCAATGAAAAGACAAGTTGATTTGCGTGTTGTAATTGGACGTGGATATGTTCCATCTGATCGTTTAGACGTTCATGGAAAAACGTCAGATGAAATTTTGATTGACGCAGCTTTTTCTCCAGTACGATTGGTTAACTATGCTGTAGAAAATACACGTGTCGGACAAGATACTGACTTTGATCGATTGCTTCTAGAAATCACAACCGATGGTCGAGTTACACCAGCAGAAGCTCTTGCATTTGCCGCTCAAATTGGTGTTAAACACATGTCTGTGTTTACACACATCAATCCACACTTGTTGTTGTTTGATGAAGGGCAATCACGTGATGATGCAGATCAAGATGCGATTATGGCAAAACTTGCATTACGTATCGATGAAATTGAATTGTCGGTGCGTTCTACAAATTGCTTAAGTGGAGCCAATATTGATACGATTGCCGAGCTTGTTTCCATACCAGAGCGTCGTATGCTTGAGTTCCGCAACTTTGGTAAGAAATCTTTGAATGAAATCAAAGCAAAATTAACTGAAATGGGACTTCACCTCGGAATGGATTTATCTAAATATGGAATTACTGCGGATAACGTCAAAGAGAAAATCGCCCAGTACCATAAAGAAGCTAAAGACAAATCAGATGTATTAAAAAGTGAAGAATAGTTAGGTATATTATGAGACATAAGAAAAATACATGTAAACTTGGCCGAACATCATCTCACCGCAGAGCAATGTTTGCCAATATGTTAAAATCTTTGATTGATGAAGAGCGTATTGTAACAACCGTTGCTAAAGCAAAAGCTTTGCGAAGTTACGCAGATCAAATGGTTACGCTAGCAAAGAGAAATACACTTGCAACTCGTCGTCAAGCAATTGCGGAATTGATGATTCGCTTTAATCCTTTGACAGATAAAGAAGAGAGAGCTGCTCGTAATGGTGATACAGCTGCTTACAATACAGACCGAAGAGTGATCCAAAAGTTATTTGGTGTGCTGGGTCCTCGTTTTACAGAGCGTCAAGGCGGATATACACGTCTTATTAAAAGCAAAAGACGTGTTGGTGACAATGCACAAACTTGTGTAATCGAATATCTTGCTGACTAGTATCTTCTCTTAATGACTTTATCATTTAAAACCTCACAGGTTAGCTTGTGAGGTTTTTTTATTTAGTGATTCGTTGGCATCATTTCTTTTATTTCAGCTGATACTTGGTTCAAATTGTGGACAAATCCCATGAATTGAGGAAGAGAAGTGCTGGTCTGTTGGGTCGCATCTCCCAATAAATGGAGGGCACTTTGTAATTGATTGGTGTAGTTGAGCTGATTTTTTAATTCTCTGGAGACTTTTTCAAAGGCTGATGCCTGTTGGTGAATATTCTCAATAATTTTAGTTAGCTGTGAATTTAGATTTGTGGCTTGTGTGACACTCCCTCTAATCTCTTCGGAAAATTTATCGATTCCCATCACTCCAGCTGAAACGGCCGAAACCATTTCATTGATCATTTTTTCAATATCGAACGTTGCATTAGCTGTTTGGTCAGCCAATCGTCTAATTTCTCTTGCAATCACAGAAAAACTACGCCCATGCTCCCCCGCTTTTTCGGCTTCGATCGCCGCATTGAGCGAGAGAAGATTTGTCTGATCCGCGACTTTGGAAATGGTTGTGATCACATTTGTAATGATGCCTGCTTTTTCGTTTAAAATTCCAAGCTTTGAAGCGATCCCTCCAGTTGTTTCAACAAGCTCGCGAATGGTTTGTTCCATTTGATTTAAATCAATATGGCTAGAATGGGCTAACGCAGCTGTCTGCTCACTTCGATTATTCATATCTTGGACCATTTTTCCAAATTCATTAGCATTTGAAGATAATTGATGGATCATTTCGGTGATTTGTTTAGAAGCCGTTTGTTGTTGCAAAAGCAAATCTTCTTGCTGCTTTGAGACGGCAGAAATTTGATTTGTGGTGGTGGTGATATGAATTCCGGCCGTGTGAAATTTTTCGGCTTGTGTCCGCGCTTTTTCTGAAAGATTATTAAAAGCAATTCCTATTTGGGCAAACTCTTCAGGCATATCGAGAGAGATTTCCTTTGGGGATTCTCCTTGAATCCATTCATAGGTTTTTTCAAGAATTTCATGCATGGCATCTAAGCATTGCACCATGGTGATCCATCCGACCAATATTAAAAAGGCTGTAATCAAGATAATGGCAAGAATGGTGAGATTCTGTCGTTTAATAAAATGGTCGAAATGCATTTGAAGGAGACTTTCAATTTGTTCGGCGGCAGTATTCCATAGCTGAAAGCTTTTTTGTAGAGTTTTGTCTCCCAAATTAGCAAATTGTTCGGGATTAACAGCGATTCGATTGACGTTAATAATATTGTTTTCTGCAAATTGTAAAAGTTCTTCGGATCCAATTAAGTATTTTCTCAGAGATTCATAGAAATCATTAAGGGGAGATTGGTTTGTTTGATTAACTGCAATATTTTGTAGATACAAATGAGAGCTAAGGAGGTTGGATCGAAATGTTTCAATCGCATTTAAAAGATTTAGGCGATTTGTTCCCACTAATTTACCTGCATGAATTGCATTTTCACCATAGATTAAAATTTTGACGAGCTGCTCTTGGATCGTTGGAAGCTGGCTCATCACGCTTCGCATATAATAATGATTCTTAGGATCTATTTCCAAGCTTGTATTTTGAGAGAGATTTGCATAGGAAATAAGAGAATGAATTTCTTTGATAAGTTGCTCGTGGTACAGATCGCTATTCAAAAGAGGTTGTTGTTCAAGTGGTATTTTAAGAAGGTTTTTCCAGTCTTCTTCAATCCCAATGGAAAGCAACCAATTTTCGGATGGGTTGTAAGGACGTTGTTGAAGAACATGAAAAAGGTTTTTCGGTTTATGAGGAGATACCTTAATTCTTTCAAATTGTTGGCTAATTTGATCTTGAAGTGTTTTTAAGGAATCTTTTAAAAAAGATTCCCCATTGTAGATACGGTGAATCAATAATTGGTGCTTATATAAACCTTGCAAAAGGTTAGACATTTCTCGATTGTATTGGATATTTTCTATTTCAGTTTTTATGAATTGATTGCTAAAGTTTTTGACTTTAAAAATATAGTATAAAGAAAGACTCATGAGCAAAAGAGTAAGCGCGAAAATAATAAAGAACTTTGTTTTGATGCTTGTTTTTTTAAAGAGCTGAAATAGTGGGGGTGTCATTAAAATTCCTTTATGCTATTTTTCTAGATTTTCTAGTGGAATTTTTTTTTTAGCAATAAGCATTTTAGTTTAAAATTGACAAAATCATAACTCAACTGATAGCATGCACTTACGTTTTATTAAAAAAGAATTTATTCCATTCGAATGAGGATTGGCATGTGGTATAAAAATCTAAAAAAGATTTTGTGGATAGTGGTATTTTGTAGCTGTGCTTACGGGGCAGGACGATTATATTATTATTTCACGGATGGGTTTTCTCCCGGCAACATTGTCACGGAATTTTCTTATGATCCTCGTTGGAATATGCATGCTCTAGATGGTGAGGAGCAGGAAACTCTAGATCGCATTTTAAATCAATCCTTTCATTACTTAGGCAAAGGATGTCAGTCTTATGTATTTGAAAGCGAAGACAAGGAGTTTGTTATAAAATTTTTCAAATACCAAAGATATAGACCAAAACCTTGGCTGGAATGGTTTTCTTTTATCCCTTTCATCGATGAAATCAGACAGCAAAAAATTGAGAAAAAGCAAGCAAAGTTGGAAAGAGTGTACGCGAGCTGGAAACTGAGCTTCGATCATTTGCAAAATGAGGGTGGATTAATTTATGCACACCTTAATGACAACCACGATCTAAAGCGATCCATGATTCTTTATGATAAAATAGGAACTAAACATTCCGTTAATTTGGACGGCATGCAGTTTCTCATTCAGAGAAAAGCGAACATGATTTGCACAGAGCTTGATTCTTTAATGGCTCAAGGTAAAATTGAAGAGAGTAAGCAGCTGTTAAGTGATTTAACGGAAATGATTCTATTTGAGCATGAAAGGGGATTTGTGGATGAAGACCATGCTCTAATGCAAAATACAGCTGTTCTGAATGGAAAGCCCATTCATGTGGATGTCGGTTTGTTTTCCCAAAGAGAAGATGTCAAAAATATTGTGACCTCCCATGACGAATTATTTAAAAAGACTTTTAAATTTCGGGTCTGGCTCCAAAAACAGCATCCCGAATTAGCGAGCTATTTGGATCAAAAACTTTATGCTGTGATTGGAGAACCCTTTTTAAGTATGGAATTTGTCGAAGTCATTCATGGGTGATTCTTAACGGCTAAAACAATTTTTCCTTCTGTATGCCCTGCTTTGACTTCCTCTTGAGCCTCTGCGGCTTTTTCTAGGGATAAAATGCTGATTTTGGGAGGGACAATTTTGCCTTGATCAATCAATGTGGCAATCTTTTGAAGCTCCTGTCCGCTTGGGGTTCCAAAGGCGTAATCGGTGTGGATATGTTGAAAGACTGCAGGTTTTTCTACGATACTTATGAGGCGGCCATGTTTTTTGACTAGAGGATAGCATTCTTGTAAGGCGTGTCCTCCTACTAGATCTAAAATGACATCCACTCCCTCGGGTTCCCATTCTTTTATCTTTTCTTGTACGTTATCTTTTTGATAATCAATGACTTTTTCTGCTCCTAACTTTTTAACGTAGGCATGATGTACTTGGCTAGCTGTTGTGTAAACAGTTGCTCCAGCGTGTTTGGCAAATTGGATGGCCATGCTTCCAACTCCACCGCTTCCTCCCACAATCAAGATGGTTTGGTTGGCCTTTAAGTTTCCTATGTCAAAAAGGCTTTGCCAGGCGGTTAAACCAACAAGAGGGATTGCAGCTGCTTCAGCGAATGAAAGACTGCTTGGCATTAGCGCGACATGTTTTTCTTCAATGCTAATATATTCTGCATAAGTTCCTTCGTGCACTTCTGACTTTCTGCAATAGGAAAAAATACGGTCTCCTTTTTTAAATTTTTTTGTTTTAACTCCACATTCAACGACAATTCCAGATGCATCCCATCCCGGAATGTAGGGGAAGCGTGTTGGAAAGACTTTGGAGAGCAGGCCCTCTCGGATTTTCCAATCAACTGGGTTAACGGACGTGCATTGAATTTCCACCAAAATTTCATGTTCTTGTAACTGGGGTTTTGGAAATTCTCCAAATTTAAGTCTTTCTGCTCCTCCAAATCGCTCAACGATTATCGCTTTCATGCTATCCTCGAAATGTGTGAGATTAAATTTTAGGCTTCTTCAAAGTGACTTAACAACATCCAATGGTTTTTTTCGTGTGCACGTAGTCGTTGAATGAACATATCCGCAGTTCCTTCGTCTTGAAGAGTTTGAGATTCTTCAATTTTTTTGCGAATCGTTTTGATGAGTGAGGCATGATCATCAATGAGCATTTGCAACATTTCATCACCAGATAAGTCACCCTCTGCTTCAGATAAGGAGCCTAATTCAAGAAATTCTTTCATCGTGGCGGGGGATTTTCCATTGAGCATCCGGATTCTTTCGGCGATTTCATCCACAGCCTCGGCTAGTTCTTCATATTGATCTTCTAGCATCTTATGGAGGGAGTAAAAGCGTGGATCGACAACATTCCAATGAAAGTTTTGTGTTTTCAAATACAGGATATAGGTGTCAGCAAGTACTTGTGCAAGACTTTTACAAATGGGGCCCGAGTTGATTTGTTCTTTGACGCTTGATGTTTTCATGATATAACTCCAAGTTAGTTTAAAGTAGGTTGGGTAAGATTGTTGAATTTAATGTCACCGTAAAATTTTTGGTGAATTTGTGCAAATATTTATTTGGTATTTGTGGGGGTGTGAAATTTTAAATAGGTTAAAAGAAATCATTAAGTCTTTTATTTCTGGTTAATTGAGTAGGCATGTGAATGATTATTTTATTTCACAAAAAATATCGAATAGTCTATAAAGCTTACTTAACTTGCGGCCATGGCGGAATTGGTAGACGCGCTAGATTCAGGTTCTAGTCGGGGCAACTCGGTGGATGTTCGAGTCATCTTGGCCGCATTTTTTATCAGCTCATGAGAGATATGTCGAATGCTGCGCTAATTGCAAATGGAGAAATTGTCGATCTAGCATGGACTTCTATGCAATTAAGGCGCTTTTCTTTTTTAGCAGCTGTGGATGGTGGGCTTAATCATTGTCTCAACATGCGGCTTGTACCCGATCTTCTCATTGGGGATCTCGATTCCGTTCTTCCAGAAGCTCTTCAGGCTTATGCTTCCGTACCTATTTGTAAATTCCCCGTCCTTAAAGATGACACTGATCTTGCTCTCGCCGTTCAAATTCTTTTGCAAAAAGGGTTTGAATCGATTACGGTCTTTGGAGGGACAGGGAACCGCTTAGATCACACCTTGAGCAATATCTATTTGATGTCTCGTTATCCTTTGCATGTTAAAATGCAGTCCAAGTTTGAAAGCGCCTTTTTTTTAAAAGAAAATGAACGGTTGCAAACTTTTTCAGGGCAAACGATTTCACTGATTCCTTTTAATGGTTCTGTTCAACAGGTTTCGACTAAAGGATTGTTGTGGGATCTCCATCAGCAAACACTCGATTTTTCTTTTTTAAGCCAGTCAAATAGTTGCATCGGTAGCTCTGTTGAAATTACATTTGTACAGGGAAGCTTACTTTGTTGTTTACAAAATCCGGGCTAAGTCAGCGCTGATTTAAGAGCCCTGTGCTATCTGGAATTTCTTTTTGATTTATCTCTTGAATTCTTATCTAAAATGCTTTAATTTTGTCTATTTGAAGTCATTCTTTTGAATTAATTGAATCCAAGTAAATTTGATTTCAAAAGGATGCAATTAATTCTAATACCTAACCTTTTTTCAGAATAAAGTAGATATTTGCATGTATACATATGATCGCAAGAAAATACGAAACTTTTCCATTATTGCCCATATTGATCATGGGAAATCCACTTTGGCGGATCGCCTTTTAGAGCTTACCCACACGGTTGAAGCACGCGATATGCAAGAGCAGTTGCTTGACGATATGGATTTAGAGCGTGAGCGCGGGATTACAATTAAGGCTCATCCAGTCACAATGCATTACCTAGCTAAAGATGGTGAAACCTATCAAATCAATCTGATTGATACTCCTGGACACGTTGATTTTTCTTATGAAGTTTCTCGTTCCTTAGCAGCCTGTGAAGGAGCCCTCTTGGTTGTAGATGCAGGTCAAGGTGTGCAGGCGCAAACTTTAGCGAATGTGCATCTTGCCATTGAACGCAATTTGGAAATTGTTCCTGTTATTAATAAGATTGACTTGCCGACAGCCAATGTGGAAGAAGTGAGAAAGCAGATTGAAGATGTGATTGGGATTGATGCTTCCGAAGCCATTTGCTGTTCTGCTAAATCGGGAATTGGTATTGACGGTATTTTAGAAGACATTTTGCAAAAAATTCCAGCCCCTCAAGAACCTCAAGATGATGTATTACGCGCACTTGTATTTGATTCACACTATGACAACTATCGCGGTGTGATGGTTTATGTGCGCATTATGAGCGGAGAGATCAAAAAAGGCTCACTCATTAAAATGATGGCGAATGATCGCACATTTGAGGTTTTAGAAGTGGGCGTATTTGCTCCTAATGAACGTCCTGTATCGGAGTTGCGTGCCGGTGAGGTGGGTTACATCGTGGCAAATATTAAGAAAACATCAGATGTGAAAGTCGGTGACACGATTACTCTGCAAAAATATCCTGCAGCAGAGGCTCTTCCAGGATTTAGGCATATTTCACCAGTGGTTTTTGCCGGTATTTACCCGATTGATTCGACCGATTTTGAAGCCTTACGCGATGCTTTGACCAAGCTTCAGCTCAATGATACAGCTTTGCATATCGAGCAAGAAAGCAGCTTGGCTTTGGGATTTGGATTTCGTTGTGGATTTTTAGGGCTTTTGCACTTAGAAATTATCTTTGAAAGAATCCAACGAGAATTTGATCTCGATGTGATTTCCACAGCTCCTAGCGTGATCTATCGCTTTTTACTTTCTGATGGGCGAGTCTTGCAAATTGATAACCCTGCCCACTATCCCGATCCGACGTTTATTGATACGGTCGAAGAGCCATGGGTCAAGTGCCATATTATTATCCCTTCTGATTATTTGGGTGCGATAATGAGTCTCGGAATGGATAAAAGGGGAAATTGTGTTAAAACCGAAACGTTAGATTCTAAACGCTTGCTCTTGACCTACCGCTTTCCCTTAAACGAAATTATTACAGATTTCAATGACAAGTTGAAGTCGATTACCAGAGGCTATGGTTCGTTTGATTATGAATTTGATAGCTACGAGCCAAGCGATATTATTAAGTTAGAGATCCGTGTAAACGAAGAACCTGTTGATGCATTTTCTTGTTTGGTTCACCGCACTAAAGCTGAAAGCAAAGGGCGTGCCATTTGCGAAAAGCTTGTAGAAGTTATTCCTCAACAACTTTTTAAAGTGCCTATTCAAGCCGCGATTGGAGGAAAAGTTGTCGCACGGGAAACAATTAAGGCTATGTCGAAAAACGTGACAGCTAAGTGTTACGGAGGGGATATTTCTCGTAAGCGAAAACTTTGGGAAAAACAAAAGAAAGGAAAAAAACGGATGAAAGAGATTGGGAAAGTGAATATTCCCCAAAGTGCTTTCATGGAAGTTTTAAAAGCAGGTGGATAAAGGTGATAAAAATGGATATGGCTAAATCTCGATGACTTTGTCGGATTAGTGGGAACGAGATTAGCGATTTCCTAAACTGATTAACATGAACAAAATCTATGCTTCAAATCTGCTTTCAGGTATGTTTGCAAAAATTATGTATTCTAATGATAAAACCATATGTTTAGTGAATTTATGTTAAGCTCAAATGCCATGTTCTCTCCATTGACTTCAGACACCATTTATCAAGCGGACGATTTAGTTTCCTACGATCGTTCTATTACCCCTCGACATGTTGCGATTATTCCAGATGGAAATAGACGATG
This sequence comes from Parachlamydia sp., assembly GCF_050255895.1. Lineage (NCBI taxonomy): Bacteria > Pseudomonadati > Chlamydiota > Chlamydiia > Parachlamydiales > Parachlamydiaceae > Parachlamydia > Parachlamydia sp. The sequence continues at coordinate 12,069 of NZ_JBFWIR010000018.1, read as the reverse complement.
GGCAAAAAAACAACAAGCATCAGCCAAAGTTGGGCACCGAGAAGGTGCAGATAACTTAATTGAAATTGTTAAAGCTTGTAAGGAGTTGGGCGTTCAAGTTGTCACGTTTTATGCTTTTTCGACAGAAAATTGGGCTAGGCCACAAGAAGAAGTGCAAGCCTTGATGTGGTTATTAGATGTCTATCTTGTCGAACAAAGGGAAACCATGTTACAAGAAGGAATCTGTTTTGATACGATTGGAGATTTGTCAAAAATTCCTGCAAATGTCGCTGAAACGATTGCGGAAACGAAGCGATTCACGAAACAATGCGATCAAATTCGGATGGTTCTTGCGGTGAATTATGGGGGACGAGATGATATCTGTCGAGCTGTTAATCAAATAGTTGATGACTGCATGCAACAGAGGGGAACGCCAGAAAAGATTACGGAAGAGGCAATTGCAAAGTATTTGGATACGGCAGATATCGGAGACCCAGATTTACTTATTCGGACAAGTGGCGAATGGCGGATTAGTAATTTTTTGTTATGGCAAATTTCTTACGCAGAGGTTTATGTGACGGATGTTTTATGGCCAGATTTTACCCCTGCCCATTTGTTAGAAGCATTGTATGATTTCCAAAAAAGGAAGCGGAGGCTAGGGGGATGATGACGCAACATTTAAAATATCGATTGATCTATAGCGCATTAGCCGCAACCATTCTTATTTTTTTAATTTCCTTTTCTCAATACTCATTCTTTCGACCTCTTTTTTCATTAGCTGTGTCTGCTATTGTCGGTGTGGCAGTTTGGGAATATTATCAGATGGCAAAAGCTAAGGGGTTTCAGCCATTAGCGACTGTTGGAATCGTGTTTTCCGTCCTGTATGTTTATGCTGTGTTTCTAAGCACCCAAATGCAAGATGCGCAAGTCGTGCCAGAGATAACTCTTGGTATCGCTCTCTTAACATTTTTTATTTACAGTTTTTATGGAGGGGCCTCTCCATTTGTCAATCTAGCGATTACCCTTTTTGGAATTGCTTACTTGGCCATTCCGCTAAGCTATACCCTCTCCATTAATTATTTTCCTTTTAATGGGGCAGAAGATGGTCGTTGGTGGTTATTTTATTTACTGCTTGTGGCGAAATCGACTGATACGGGTGCCTTTTTTACCGGAAGATTAATGGGTAAACGTCGTATGGTTCCCTACATTAGCCCAAAAAAAACGTGGGAAGGTGCATGGGGTGGCGTTTTAACGTCAGTTGTTGTTAGTGTCATTTTTTATCTGGGTATTCATCTTTTTTCTAAGCCTCCCATTCATTTATCCTTTTGGGAAAGTATTTGGTTAGCGGGTTTGATTTCTGTTGTTGCTCAAATTGGGGATTTAGCCGAGTCTTTGTTGAAACGGGATGCAGGGATTAAAGATAGCAACCAACTTCCAGGATTAGGGGGAGTGCTTGATATTGTTGATTCACTTATTTTCACGCTTCCTCTTCTATATATTTTTCTTAAAATTCATTGAGAGATCACTATGATAATTACAATCGATGGTCCCATCGCGACAGGGAAAAGTACAATAGCCAAAACATTAGCTGAAGAGATCGGGTATATTTATTTTGATACGGGTGCAATGTATCGGTGCTTGACATACGCATATTTGAAAGAAAAGATTGATTTGGATCAGCCTGAAGAGGTTACTGCTTTTTTAGATCGTTTCCAGTTTGATGTCAAAATTCGGCATCGGGAACGTTTTTACTATGTGGGCGAGGAAGATGTGACAGATCAGATTCGAGGAAGTGAAGTGACAGAAGCTGTTTCGATAGTTTCAGCTGTTCCAGAAGTTCGAGAAAGACTCGTGAACATCCAGCGAGAATTAGCGATTGGCGTCAATGCTGTTTTTGAGGGTCGTGATATGGGAACTGTGGTTTTCCCCGATGCCAAGATTAAGATTTTTTTGGTGGGAGATCCGGAAATCAGAGCACGACGTCGCTATGAAGAGGTGCGAAAAAAATATCCGAAAGATACGGAAGGTTTAACACTTCAGAAAGTGCTAGAGGACATTAACGAGCGCGATCGAAAAGATACCACGCGCGCAATTTCTCCATTAAAGCAGCCGGAAGGAGCGTGTGTTATTGACACATCTAATTTAACGGTTGATGAAATTGTGTTTAAAATACTGGAATTTAAAGATTCATTGCGGACTCATATCCCTCCCACGGAATAACGTTTTTTGAGGAGTTAGGTTTAGTTTAGCTTGACTCCTCAAATTTGAGCCAGCCCCCATTTTGTCAAAAGTTTTTGATATTCCCCGTTTTCTTTTATCTTTTTGAGACCTTCATTAAAGTGTGTGAGCAGATACGTTTGTGCAACGCCATGCTTTGAGATTAGCCTGAGTCCTTCATTTGTCAAGGGAGGAGGAATAATCTTGAGTTGACCCGCATAATACCCATGGGTATGATTATAAGCAGTCAGCAGATCTGTGATCACACCGTCAATTTTGTCTTGTAAAAGCTGATCGAAAGCGACTGTGATTTGATCATAAGGTGCAATCATCGAAGGATACTGAGCAATATTGAAAACTAAAGAACTGTTTCTTTGAACGCCGACAATTTTTCCTTCCATATCCACCAGAGATTTTGCCGGGGAATCTTGATTCACAACGAGGACAGGTCCTACTAAGAAAAAGGGATCGGAAAATTCATACTTTTGTCGATTTAATTGGTTTGGCATCAAAGAAGACAAAACCGCATCGTAATCCCCTCTTTCCAAGTTTTCGAACAAGGTATGTGAACGGACATCAGAAATTTCAAAATGAAAGCCACTAGTTTTTGCGATAGCGAGCAGGAGTTCATTTGTAAAAGCGACCATGTTTTTTTCTTTTCCTTGCAATTGCAATGGATACCAGGATGTATCCCTCCCAATTCGGAAAACTTTATATTCGAGAGAGCGAGGATTCGGGCTTCCGCTGAAAAAAAAGAACCAGGCCAATCCAACTAAAACCGCGACAAATGCTAAAAATTTCCCCAGGGTTGGTTTAATTTCGGGAAGAGGGGAATTAAAGAACTTTAATCGTTTCATAATTTGAAAAACTTATCTTTAGTTGTTCGTGTAGAGTACTAATATAAAATTTTTCAAATAAAAAAACAAAGAAATTTTATCTTAAAAATCATTCTTGTCCCTCTTTAAAACAATTATTCTGCTTGTTTACAAATCTAAAAAAAAACAAAATATACCTCTTTTTGGCAAATGTTATGCCAAGATTTATCCGAAAATGAACATCTAAAACTGGAAAAGGGGCTTAACCTCTTATTGAGGTAGCATACGATTATATAAAGGTGGATGATGGATACTAAAAGCAAAGGATATCTTCTCGTTAATTTTGGCGGCCCAAGATCTGAAGATGAAATTCGGCCTTTTTTAGAGAGTTTGCTAACAGATCAAGATGTTATTCGGACGCGGCTGCCCGAATTTTTACACCGCCTGTTTTTTAAAAGGGTGGCGAAAAAGCGCGCGATTAAAATTTCTAAAGAATATGCTTTAATGGGTGGTAAATCGCCTATTTATGAAGATACGGAGCTTTTGGCTGAGTGTTTAAGAGAAAAATTACAAGCACCGCTTTTAACATTTCATCGTTACTTGCCGTCGACACATGCGCGATTTATTGAAGCGCTTGAGGAAATGGAGTGTGAAGAAATTCGTGTGTTGCCTCTATTTCCACAGTTTACCTATGCGACAACTGGAAGTGTTGCGCGTTGGTTCGAGCGTTACCTTCCTAGTATGACAACACTAAAAATGCGTTGGATTAAATCTTATGCGGCTTACCCCACATTTATCCAAGCACATCAAGAGCACATTCGCGACTTTTTAATTAAAAATCAGTTGCAAGAACAAGAAGTAATTCTACTTTTTTCAGCTCATGGGATTCCCCTGCAATTTGTTGAAACGGGAGATTTATATACCGATGAATGTCGAGCTTCCGTCCGTGCTGTTATGCAAGCTTTTCCTGGTGCGTTAGGAAGATTGGCGTATCAATCCAAGTTTGGACCGGGGGAGTGGGTCAAGCCTTATACAATCGATGTATGTGAGGAGATTAAAGAGTGGAACATGGGGAGAAAACATGTGGTTTTTATCCCAATTAGTTTCACATCTGATCATATCGAAACGTTGGTGGAAATTGAAAATGAGTATATGAGCAAGGTCCGTGCTGCTGGTTTATATGCTTATCGAGTTCCTTGCTTAACGCTTAATCCACTTTGGATTCAGGCAATTATAGAATTATTCGAAGAAGGTAATTTTTGTTTGAACCAAATGTTAGTGCGAAGAAGATAACGAGATGCAAAGGTTTCAATTTTTATTCGCTTAAATAAAATTTGAATTAACAAGTTTTTAAAAATTAATTGTTTACAAAAAAATGGAATTTATAGATTCCTTTTTAAAAAACTTCATGCGTTGATAATCAATGAGTTACAAAAAATTAAAGCGCTCGAAATGATAATTTACTTGCAGGCTAAGAGATCTCATGGTAGATTCCCTCACGTAACAACCCCTGGCAATGATGTGGAAACGTTGTTCATAACTCAAAGAAGGACTAAATAACTATGTCAGCAAACGATACCCAGAACGCGTGGGATCAATTTTTAAAATACGTAAAAGGGCACTGCTCAGCTGCCGCTTTTGGAAATTGGTTAGCCCCGATTAAAGTTCTAGAATCGACAGCCGAAGAGATTACTCTTGAAGTTCCGAATGTTTTTGTTAAAGAGTACCTTCTTTCCAATTACAAAAAAGAATTAAAGCTTTTCTTTCCAGTTACGACAACAGGGGAGCCGCAAATTGAATTTGTGGTTGTAGCGCCAGAAAAAAAGTCTGCTGCTATTCCGACTCCTACCGTCGATCATCATCCTGTTCAGCAAAATGCACAATCTCATGAAGTTAAGCTGAATGAAAATTATCGCTTTGAGACTTTTATTGAAGGCCCGACGAATATGTTCGTCAAATCTGCAGCCATTGGCGTTGCGACTCGGCCGGGACAATCTTACAATTTGCTCTTTATTCATGGTGGCGTAGGCTTAGGAAAGACGCATATTTTGCATAGCATTGGGCATTATGTTAAAGATCATCACAAAAAATTACGTGTACAATGCATCACAACTGAAGCGTTTATCAATGATTTAGTTGATAGTTTGCGCAATAAATCTGTCGATAAAATGAAACGTTTTTATCGTTCAGATGTCGATGTCTTGTTAGTGGATGATATTCAATTTCTGCAAAACCGTCTCAACTTTGAAGAAGAATTTTGCCATACTTTTGAAACATTGATTAACCAGAAAAAGCAAATCGTGATCACAAGCGATAAGCCTCCGTCACAGCTTAAGCTTTCTGAGCGTTTGATTGCGCGCATGGAATGGGGATTAGTTGCGCATGTTGGAATGCCTGATCTTGAAACACGCGTTGCCATTTTGCAACACAAAGCACAGCAAAAAGGTCTCGAGATTCCTAATAATGTGGCCTTTTTTATCGCTGAACACATCTATAATAACGTTCGACAGTTGGAAGGTGCCGTTAATCGACTTTGTGCACATTGTAAATTACTCGATTTAAATATTACAGAAGAGCTAGTCGAAAAAACTTTGCGCGAAATGATGCAGCAAGCACCCAATAAAAAGATCTCGGTTGAACAAATTCTTAAAAGTGTAGCAACTGTTTTCCAAGTCCGTGTTAATGATCTTAAAGGATCGACTCGTACAAAAGACATTGCGCTTCCTCGGCAAGTCGCTATGTATCTCGCTTATAAAATGATTAACGAATCGCTCCAAATGTTGGGGGCTTCTTTTGGTAAGACACACTCAACCATTTTGCATGCTTGCAAAACGATTGAGAAAAAAGTGGCAACCAATGAAATTCTTAGAAGACAAATTGGAATGGTTGAGCGCAACATCGCTGCTTAGCGGTGCATTTTAGGATCAAGAGCATCACGAAGGGCGTCCCCAACCAAAGCAATAGCGATCAGTAAAGTGGTTAATAGAATTGCAGGGGGCCATAATAAATAGCTTTCCCCCGGGAAAGCTGTTCGCCCTTCATCCATTAAAACTCCCCACGAGCAAGATCCTTCTTCCCCCAATCCTAGAAAAGACAAGCCTGCTTCACTCGTAATGGCTCCCATAATCGCAAAAGGGAGCAATGTTAAGAGCGGGGGAATTGCATTTGGCAAAATATGGGAAAACATGATGTAGCCGTTGGAAAATCCCAAGGATTGACAGGCTTCCACATAGGAAAGATTGCGCTGTTTAAGAAATTCGCCTCGAATATAACGGCTAAAAGTGGTCCATCCAAATAATCCGATAATTGCAATGACGAGAAAGATCGACTTATTTTGAAGGATAGCCACAATCATCAGCAGCATAAAAAATGTTGGCATCGATTCCCAAATTTCTAAAAGACGACATACCACAATATCCACTTTCCCTCCGTAATAACCCGCAAAAGCTCCGATAGGAATTCCTATCAGGAGTGCGGCTCCTACAGACAAAATCCCTACCACAAGAGAGATGCGTGTTCCAAAAATAAGTGCCGAGACAAGATCTTTACGATTCACTCGCGTTAATTCCCACCATTCAATATAACGATTTAAATTTTGATCTCCACCCGCATCTTCTTCCCAATGAAAATGGCGAATGAGCGGCATGATTTGAAAAGAAAGTTTCTGACTCTGAGCTTCTAGCCATTTTTGACGATCTCGAATGTATGTGATTTTATCCAACGCCAGCTGATGGCTATCGGAATCCGGTGAGGAATTTTCCAAAATTTTTTGCTGTTGCTCAAGAATAAATAAGTCATTTTCTTGGTCAAGGTTCCAAAGCGACGTGATTTTTGGGAGTGATTTAGAGACCTCTCCAGCCTGAGCTTCAACCATTTTGACAAGCCTAGCATGCTGTTTAGCGCGTTGTTGATAGCGTAAAATCAGATTGAGGCGTGCATAAGGATTCATTTGCTTGACTTCGGCCTTCCAATCATAAGAAGAACTTTGTTTATTTTGCGGGCTTGCACCAGGATCTTGAGAGGTTTGAAACGCCACGCCTAAAAACAAGGCCATTTGAATGAAAAAGATCGCCATTAGCACACATCTGAGTTTTTTTGGATGATTACGTAACATCCATAATCCAAGGAGTGCAAAGGGCGTTGTAAACATCAGGAGATTGAAAAAAATATCGAGCCTTTTGGTGTAAAACCCCGGATAAAAAAGGTATCTAAAAAGGGGGAAGAACCAAGTGTTCTCAAAAATCACAAAAAGAGGCTTACTTGAGGCTAGGAGGGGTGCATAAATTCCCACGAATAAAAACAGGCAAACAATCACTAAGCCAATCATTCCCATGGGGTGCTTTTTAAATTGTTTCCATATCATCGACCAATAAGGGTCATAGTGAGAATTAATATCCATAAAAGTTAGTCCAAAGTAACGCGTGGATCAAGTAAGGTATAGGCAATATCTGCGGCAAGGTATCCAATCAGAGTCAGCAAAGAGCCTGCTAGAGTCGAAAACATAATCACATTATAGTCTCGATTGATCACACCATCGTAGAAAAATTTACCGTAGCCATTGATGTCGAATAACGTTTCCACAATCAAAGAGCCTCCTAAAATCGCACCTAGCGAACCAGCTAATGCCGTGACAATGGTAATCGATGCATTTCTTCCAACATCTCTAACTAAAATAGTGGAAGTCGGAGAGCCTTTAGCTTTGGCCGTACGCACGTAGTCTTGTCGTAAAACTTCTAGAACCGCCGTGCGGGAAAGACGAGAAGACGCAGCGAGAGTTCCATAAATGATCGCTATTAAAGGGAGGGCAATGTGAGAGAAAACATCGACAATGCGTTGAAAAGAATTTTTTTGATTGTAAATATAATCTGGACTTGTGAAGCCACTAATAGGAATCGGTGTTGAGGTGAAAGGGAAATAGTGGTTAAGTCCTACTTTTTCAATCAAAAAGGGAGCCACCACAAAGATGGGAATGGCATAAAGAATTAAAAACACAAAATTGATGCTTAAGTCTTGCCATTGATTTTGTTTGTAAGCCATTAAAAATCCAAAAATCTGACAAAGACAAAAAGTCACAATCATGGGAAGAATTGCCAAGGTTAGGGAATACTTAAAACGTCTGGTGACTTCGTCAATCACACTTTTGGTTTGATCGTTTCGTAAAGTTCCAAAATCTAATGTCAACACACGACTAAAATAACGGTAAAAGCGTGTGTCAAAAAAGAATATGGCCCATTTTTGTGCTTGGGTAGGTTCAAATTGATAATTGACAGATTCCGCATCATACCATTTTTTTAAAGCTGCAATTTTATCCTGCACGCGTTCAGAGGGGTCCAAAGATGTGATCACTAACGATCGTAGAAAGAAATTATCGCTCCCGATTTTTCGGTTAAAAATTTTTTGCTGTTCAGTTAAATGAGATCCTACAAAGCCTTGTTGCGTTCCTCCTCTAATGAAAAAGCGAGAAGCCATTTCAAGAATATTGCGAGGGGTTTGAGGATTTAGAAGAATGGTCAATAATTTAGGCATGATGAAGCGGGACTGATCTCCAAATTTGATGCGCAGGTCATCATAGTCTTTCACGGCCATTTCGGGAGCCTCTGGCGCTTCCTTACGATGGACAAGCATCCACAGATCTTTTTGCACCTTTTCTAAAGAAATATTGGACCAATTGTTGAAAAGGATGGGAAGCGTAAGGCCGTAGAACTCACGAAATTGCAAATACCGATCATCCGCCCCAAAGGCAATGGCTCGGTCATCTTTGCGGATGGCCATTCCTTGTGGAGAAAGCTCTGTCTGGGTATAAGGGTCTCCAGGTGCTAAGTTGATAATCACAAAATTGACTAGGATAATACAAAATAGGGTCAGAGGCAGTAAAAGTAAACGTCTTAGAATGTATGTTAACATATTATGCTTGGATTTTTTTTAACCAATAAATGTTGGAATCGGGTACCGCCACATTAGCACCTGGGATCAAATCTTGACGGTCAATTGGTAAAAAAACATTCTGGAGTTCTTCTCTGTACAACAGCTTAATCATCGGCGCATAAAGAAAAACATAGGGAGCTTCCTCATGTATAATTTGACTAAAGCGGTGGTAAAGGGCCAGTCGTTTTTCAGGATTATACTCATAGTCTAAATCATCTATAATCTGGTCCACTTCTGCATTGCTAAAGCCAATTCCATTTGAAGATCCTTTCTCTTTTGCTCCACTTGAGTGCCAAATTTGGCGCATATCCTCTGGGGGAGTCCCTTGACCCCATCCCAAATGGATGGCTTCAAATGCTTTACTTTCAAAATCATTGGAAAGATCTGCCATATCAACACCATTAAGAACTCCAATAATCCCCACATCTTTTAAAGCAGTCACGATGTACTCGCAAATGCTTTTTGATGAAGAATTTTTGACAAAGTAGGTAAGCTTAAAGTGAAAAGGCACGTAGACTCCATCAATTTTTTTGTCGATCACTCCATCTCCGTCGTGATCTTCCCATCCTGCTTCAGCCAATAAGCGGCGAGCTTTATCTGGATCAAACGGCCAAGGTTGAATAGAGTGATCATAGGAGGGCGAATTCGGTGTAAAAGGACCATTAATCTCGACGCCTAATCCGTTTAAGTTTTGCTGGATAATCCGATTCCGATCAATCGCCATCGTGAGAGCTTGCCTGACCGTTTTGTCACGAAAAAAGGGGGTTTTTTGATTCCAGCCAATGTAAAAAAACATATTGCCAATATAATTAAGCTGATGAATTGTCTTCCCGGCTTTCGCTTGCTCCTGATAAAGAGGGGAGCTTAAAAAATCTTGTAGCTCAAGCAATTTACCCTGCGGTAAAAAGGATGCCTGGATGTCACCTGTCTTAAAGGTTTGCCACTCTGCGTCCGGTGTATTTTTAAACTCAACTTCTCTACGTTCCATTAAGGCTCGATCGGGACTATAAAAATTGTTATTGCGAGTGAATTGAATCATCCGCTCAGTCATTCCGTCAAACTTCCATGCTCCACAGCTTGGAATGATGTTTTGAGCCCAATGCATCCCAAAATTTTGGGCCCAAACAGAATTGGTTTGATATGTGTCAGGATCGGTATCGTCTGGAATAATTTTTTGCCCATCGGGAAAGTATTTATACACAAAGCTGGCGAGAGGATTCAAACTTCCTGTTAAGAGTTTAGCTCGATAAAGGGGGCGTTTAACCACCTCTCCTTTTTCATTTTTGAATTCGTGTGTTTTCCATCTAATTACCAGTGTAAAGTCGTCCAAAACCTCAAACTTTTGAACGTCTTGAAATTGGTTTCTACTGGTGACAGCTGAAGGCTGCTGATTATAAGGATTCATGAAGGCATCGAAAAAGAATTTAAAATCATGCGCAGTTACTTGATGTTTATGTAAAAAATGGGGGGCTAAAGTGAATCGATCACTAAAGAAACGTTGTTCTAAAGGCTCCCAAAAGACATCATCACGCAAGTGAATCCAATATTCAAATCCTCCATCCTCTGGATCAATCCGTTCCTCCATTTTGATTGCCATACCTGTGGCAAAGGTTTCATATCTTCCAAACTCGAGGTTTGCTAAAGAAATGGAGCAAAGGGATTGCCATTGACTAATTTCAGCCCAAGGAGAAAAGGGATGTAAATTGTCAGGTTTACCGATGCTTGTTTGCCGAAATATTCCTTGTGGGGAGAAATGCTTTGGAAGCATTTTAGGAAGAATTGTGGTATAAAAAGGATCTTCAGTTAGTAAATTGGGAAGTTTAGGATCCATATGAGGGCGCACAATCGGTTTTTGTAAAGACAATGAGCTTGAAGACGGGGAATATTCTCCCGATTGACGTGGTAAATTTGAAATTGTATCTCTAATTCTTTCGCTTTCATTTTTTAAGTTATAAAGTTCGCTGCGAATTTGTCCGATATCGGTTTGAACAATTTTTAGATTATTTTCAATCAATACAGAAGACCAGTATAACATACACATGAAGGCAAACATGCCAAGGCCCAGGATGTAGCGAAAAATGTATAAACCAATTGGCTCTCTATTCACAGTCGGGTTCCCCCTATCGTTTTCATGGATTTGATACACGTATACCCTAAATCTTCGGAATCGGCAAGCCTCAAAATATAGTTATAAAAAAAGGTTATATATTTACTGGAATTAGTTTATTACTTAACGAAAAAACGCATTTATGATATAATTTTTTTGATTATATTTTTATAAGGAGAATTTATGTCTAATACTGTTCGTTTAAATAGCGGATGCAATGCTGAAGAATTGCATAAACAGCTAATCAATATGGCAAAAGAGGTTCAAGTAAGCGACAAAACGGTGTCCACAAAATTGCAAGTCAGTAAGTGGAACGGAAAATTGTGGCGTATATTGACAAATTTTTTAGCAAAAATAGGCATTAAACTAGAAAGAACGAATGCTTCGCATGTTGCTGAAAAATTGAACACGTTTGTCTCTAAAAATAATACATTTTTTAATGATGATTACTATGCCGACAATTTTAAAAATTTGAAAAAAATTTTTGAGAAAGTGTTATCTATTGATTCAGATTCTGGAAAAAACTTGAAGAATCAAAAATATACAAAAATTTTTGACAAATGTATAGATTGTATTACTAAAAAAGTCTCACAAGATGAAAAACCTAAAGAACCTACGGGCAATGCTGGTCAGAAAGTTGGTGAAGATGAAAAAGGGGACAGCTCAGCAAGTCTTCGCTCAGAAGACGGTAGCCAGGATTTAAGCGATTTTGAATTGGAAGAAAGTGAAGATGAAAGTGACGACAGTACAACAAGTCTTCGCTCAGAAGACGGTAGCCAGGATTTAAGCGATTTTGAATTGGAAGAAAGTGAAGATGAAAGTGACCACAGTCCAACAAGTCTTCGCTCAGAAGATGGTAGCCAAGAGGGGAGTAATCTTAAAACTGAAGGGGCAGAAAAAAACTTTTTTGCAGCAAAATACTCTGATGCTCTTCAACATCTCAATGTGAAAGGGTATGCAAGTGAAAATGTTAAAGAATTTCTTTTGGTTCTTTATGATGGGCAAAAAGATATTTCTGAATGCGCA
>NZ_JBFWIR010000017.1:0-44273 GCF_050255895.1 Parachlamydia sp. | reverse complement strand
CAAAATCGCCTGTGACCACATTCACCATCCCCGCAACGATTCCACTCGGCAGGCCTAAAAGGTTGGCAAAAGAAATACGGCCATCACTGTCATCCGTCGTTGAGCGGGGAATTTTAACCACTTCGTTCGAGGGTTCAGGCGTGAGATCTTCTTCTGCCATCAAGGGGTTAAGGAGCAAAATTAGGCTGGCTAGTAGATTTAGAAAAGATCTCATGTCACCCTATTCAAAATAAAAGTGAATAAAACAGAGGGTTTATATTAAAATTGAAAATATGGGTCAATGTTTTTTTATAAGTTGTAAGCGCAACGTGAAAAATGGCCTCTTATTTAACATAGGTATAATTCTGACGGATAATTGGTAAATCATGAAATGGTGGCCCAGATGATTTAGTTGATATGAAAAATTAACCCACAATCAAGTGCAGCAGCAAAAATTGAATTAGCAGTCGCTTGTTGGAAAGCTGATATTTTCTTGAAAAGAGGGTGGATTTTGGCTCCCGTGTACAAGTGTCATCGCGTTTATGCTATTAAGGGAGAATGGCACCTTTGATCGCATAAGACTTTAGAGCAGCAATGCCAATGACCTCATTCTTTAGGGCGTCGAAGATGTCGATGCAGAGGCCGTTTTCGTGGAAATTCCCAACGGCCACTTGATAACCTCCAATTGTGAAGACTTGCTTGTCTTCATGAATCACCTGAAAGCCTTTTACAATATCTTTACAGTGTATATAGGTCCGTGGCTTATTGCTAAATAAGCGTATTTTAAAACCAAAGTATTGTGCCAAAATACAAGTGGTAGCTTCTAGTGTTCCTGGAAGTTCAAAACCAATTAGAGTTTCAGTAGGATCTGCCATAATCTCGTTTTGCTTGGTGTTGTTTACTCCTTTACTTCCAGGTAGAGCGTCTTGTGTCATAAGAACCCAACAAGATTGGTTGATCGACTTATCTCCCAGTTTATCCATGTGGATGTTAAGGTATCCGTAACCTGTCTTGGTATTTGGAAAATAGCGTTTTGCTAGTTCTCCAAGACTTTTTAAAGTGAGCTGTCCATTAAGCGTTTTAGGGAGCCTAATAAGCATAAGACCATCCTTCACATTTTTTTCTGGAAATATGCTTTTGAACCTTCGATAGTCTTTAATAATTTCATTCACGGGTAAAGATACAAAATCTTCTCGATGTTTTTCGTCTTTTATCACATCTTTTCCAAGGAATTGTCTCCATTTATCGTCACCAAAAGCTAATTCTTTATAAATAGCGTACTTCCACAAAATGTGATCGCTTGCTAATAGATGCCATTTTTTGCTTACAAGACAGCTTTTTCCAAGGTTTGCAAGACTTAAATAAGAAAAAACTTTAAGAGTAAGTTCATGTGGAAATATATCAGTTGCATCTATGCCAATGGGCTCATCTGCAATTGGCATATGGTGATGACAATTTATTATTAATGACATAATTTATTATAGTTTATTTTTAACAAAATCGTAAAATTATTTGATAATATAATTTTATTCATTTTCATAAAAGTAAACTTATGTTTTTTAATTGCACTGAATGAGTTAAAAGACGAGATCAGAGGTCTTTTTGCTGAATCAAACGTTCAAAATGTCTGCTAAAAATTCAGCCAAATGCTGCGCTTTTTTGTTTGTGCCCTGCTTAATTTGCGCACGGCAAGACATCCCATTAGCAATGATTTTTGTGTCTTCTGGAGCTTGTCGAATAGCGGGAAACAAATGCAGTTCTCCGATCTTCATCGAAATGCCATAATGTTCTTTCTCATAGCCAAATGAGCCTGCCATGCCACAGCATCCTGCTTGAATAAGTTCTACTTGATGATTTGGAAGGGATTTCAAGATAGCCAAGCTTGGAGATGTTCCAACTAAAGCTTTTTGGTGACAATGTACATGGAGCTTAAGTGGGGTTTCTGTCGAAGTTTTGGTCGGAAAGGCCTCTTTTTCAAGATGTTTGCTGATGAATTCATCAAATGTGAGGCATAATCCCTTAATCTTTTTGATTTGATCTTGGGCTTGTTGTGTTAAATCCTGAAAGTCATCTTGAATCGTTAAGATGCAGCTAGGTTCTAATCCAATAATGAAAAGGTCTTTTTCAGCAAGAGGAGATAAACTTTGAATCAAAGCATCCGCTTTTTCACGCGCTTGAACTAGCATTCCTTTAGAAATCAAAGGTCTTCCACAACATTGCCATGCTGGCAAAATGACAAAATATCCCAAGGCATTTAATACCTTAACCGCGGATTGGCCAATATTTAATTCATTGAATTCTGTGAAGGTGTCATTAAAAAGTACGACTTGTTTGTCCAAGCCGGTCGGTTGAGTATATTTTTTAAACCAAGTAGAAAAGCGGATTGTATTCAAGGGTGGTAGAGAACGCTCAAAAGCAATGCCTCCCCAAGTTTGCAAGTTTTTAAACCATTGCTTGGCGAGGAGCCAATTAAAAAACGTTGGCATGTGGGAAAGCAGCCAATTGACTCGACCAATTTGACCGAAAAGGCGGCTTCGTAGAGGAATTCCATGTTTTTGCTGATACTGATAAGTCATCTCGGCTTTCATTTTAGCCATATCGACCTGTGAGGGGCATTCTGTTTTGCATCCTTTACACTCTAGGCACAGATCTAAAACAGCATGAACTTCCACATTGGAGGGTGTTGAATTGGCAAGATCTCCGCGAATAAGCGCGCGTAAAGCCTGTGCACGAGCCCGTGTAGTATCGTATTCGTCTTGAGTGGCTTGAAAGGATGGACACATCGTACCTTCGCCTTTGCGACAGCGTCCATTCCCATTGCATAAATCGACAGACAAATCAAATCCCCCTTCTCTGGTGAAGTCGAGAAACGGAGAGACTATGGATGGTTGCATTTGAGGGCCTTGACGGAAGTCTTCTAGAAAGGGTGTCGGAAAAACAATTTTGCCTGGGTTCATCCGCAAATCGGGATCAAAGGCTGTTTTCAGCTCTTGAAAGGCATGCACAATTTTTTCTCCAAACATTTTTTCATGCAACCATGATCTGACACGACCATCGCCATGCTCTCCACTCATAGAACCACCTTCTTCTAGAACTAATGAAGAGACGGCATCCATGATTTGCTGCATTTTTTGCAGTTCTTTGGGATTTCGAAGGTCCATATAAGGTCTGACATGCATGCATCCGGCTCCCACATGTCCGTAAATGCCAGCTTCTTTTCCTTGGCTTTGCAGATAGGTGGTGAGTTTTTGCATAAAAGAGGCTAAATTTTCGGGGGGAACGGCGACATCTTCTATGAAGGCAATGGCACGACTATAGGAGCGCTTAGATAAAAGTAAGCCAAGTCCTGCTTTACGCATTTCCCAAACATGCGCGATTTGGCTGGCATTTGTTAAAATATGCAAATGATCACAAATTGAGCGTGTCAAAATATCGTCTTGGAATTGCTTCAGCTTTTGATTGAGTTCTTCTAGAGTTTGGGCATCAAATTCAACAAAAATAAGGATTTTGGCATCTGTTCTGAGCCACTCAAGCTTATTTTTAAGCGGGGGAGATCGTCTTCCTGCATCAATAATTTGATGATCAATCATTTCAATTGCAAGAGGTTGATGGCTTAAAAGTGGCATGACAGCATGCATGGCTGTAATGAGATTATGAAAGTACAGCAAACCTAGGGCTGTGTGCATCGGCTTTTTACTGATATGCATGGTTATTTCTGTGCAAATGCCGAGTGTTCCCTCTGATCCTGCGATAAGTTGGCTGATATTAAGGGGAAAAGGCTTAATTAATTCATCCAGGTTATAGCCGGAAACGCGTCTGGGGATTTTTGGAAATCGAAGTTCAATTTCCTCGGCATCGTTTTGTCGAATATTATGAAGTGTACGATAGATTCTCCCCTCGCTGTTATCTAAAGTCTGTTTTTGATTAAAACTTTCTTCGTCAACCATTTGGCAGGTCATGAGGCTTCCACAAGAAAGAAGCAACTCAACGGATTGCACGTGATCCACCATCTTTCCGTAGCGAAGCGATCGGGCTCCTGCAGAATTATTGGCAAGCATTCCTCCCAATGTGGCTCGATTGCCTGTTGAAGTATCTGGTCCTAAGCGGTATCCATGACTTGCAAGCGTTGCGTTCAAGACGTCTTGGACGACACCAGGCTCACATGTGACAGATTCGTTGGCATAATCAATATGTAGGATGCGATTGAGATATTTGGATGTATCCAAAATTAAAGCTTTTCCGATACAGCCGCCCGTAATACCAGTGGCAGCCCCGCGTGGGATGATTGGAATGCGATGTTTTTTTGCAATTTTAACAGCTTCAATCAGATCTTCTTTCGAGCGAGGAAGCACAATGCCAATGGGATCGATCTCATAAATGGAAGCATCCACGCTATAGATTTTACGAGATATTTCATCGAAATGGACATCGCCACTTAAGTGTGTTTTTAAATCTTTTTCCAACTCTTTAAATTGCATGGAGACATTCCCATTAAATTGATGGCTTATCCTATGCATTTTTAATTTTATTTAAAATGCGTTTTTGCATGCGAATATTGGCGAATATTCGCATGCTGAAAGATTATTTTAGAGTCGCAGAAACCGTGATTTCGGCTTTGAAAAGTTTTGAGACGGGGCACCCTTTTTCTGCTGCTTTAACAGCAGTTTCAAATTTAGTCTTATCCGCATTTGGAATATCTGCCACAAGATCAATATGACTTTTTGTAATAGCAAATCCATCCGAAACTTTATCGATGGTAATTGTTGCTGTTGCTTGGAGCTCCTTGGGTGGAATTCCTGCTGTGCTTAGCTCATTAGAAAGAGCCATAGCAAAACATCCAGCATGGGCTGCAGCTAATAGCTCTTCAGGATTGGTTCCTGTGCTATTTTCAAAGCGCGTTTTAAAGGAATAAGGTGTGTGTTCAAGTGCTCCACTTTCTGTTGAAACGGTGCCTTTCCCATGAATTAAATCTCCTTGCCAGACTGCAGAACCTTTGCGTTGCATAATCATTCTCCTTTGTGTGTAAATGATTTTTGCCGTGGTTGTCATTGACCACGCATATTTAATTTTTTATGTATACTTTGATGAGAATAATTTTGCTATTTAAATGGGGAACCAGTCTATGCATTGACAATATTTTTTGAGTGTCATAAAAAGAATTTGATACAAACGGAGACATTCAATGACAGATTCAAATGCACCCTCTCAGGACTTCGCTCAAAAAATTCATGCAGATATATTTCCTTCAAATTGGAAAAATCCAAAGCCTATTGAAACCTATGATCTGTTGGTTATTGGAGGTGGACCCGGGGGGATGACGGCAGCCTCAATCGGCAAAAGTCTAAATGCTTCAGTTGCTTTTGTTGAAAAAAAACATTTTGGTGGTGAGTGCTTAAGTTATGGATGTATACCCTCAAAAGCAATGATTCGCTCATCCCGTGTTGCTGCAGAAGTACGCCATGCGCAATATTTTGGAGTCGAGGTCCCTAAAGATTGGAAGGTCGATTTTGGGGCTGTGATGCAGCGAGTCCACCGTTTACAAGCAACCATATCTCCCCATGATTCAGCCGAACATTTTAAAAAACTAGGTGTGGATGTTTTTCTTGGAGCAGGTCATTTTATCGGACCCAATCAGTTGGAGGTTGCAGGACAAACCATCACCTTTAAAAAAGCGATTATTGCCACAGGAACACAGCCCGCGCCTTTTGCGATTCCTGGATTAGATGAAACCGATTATTTGACAAACCAAACCATATTCGAATTATCCACCTTGCCAAAACGTTTAGGTGTCATAGGTGGAGGGCCCATTAGTTGTGAGCTTTCCCAGGCCTTTTTGCGTTTTGGTTCTCAGGTTACCGTGGTTACAAATAGTGCGACACTATTACCAAAAGATTACCCAGAAGCAACCGAACGTTTGAAAAAGGTATTGGAAAATGAAGGAATGCAAATTTTCACTCAATCAAAAGTGGTGCGAGTTGAGAAAAAGGGAAAAGAGAAGATTTTATACCTAGAAGGACAGTCCACAGGCATTCCTGTGGATGAAATCCTCGTGGCGGTGGGAAGAGCACCTGTTGTAGAGGGATTGGGATTAGATCAGGCTGGAATTAGTTATGATAGCCGTAAGGGAATTTCAACGAATGGATTCCTCCAAACAACAAATCCACATGTTTATGCAATTGGCGATGTCACTTCAAAGTATAAATTCACCCACATTTCGAAAGAATTGGCCGGTTTAGCGGTCTCCAATGCATTAAAAGGTGGAGAAGGGCAAAAAGATGCCTTAATTGTGCCATGGTGTACCTTTACATCTCCTGAAATTGCCCATGTGGGCTTAAGTCAGCAGGAAGCACAAGCGCGTGGAATTGATGTGGAGACGCTTGTTATGGAATTTGCAAATGTTGATCGAGCCATTTTGGATGAAGAAACCATCGGCTTTGTGCAATTAATTGTGAAAAAGGGAACATCCGAAATCATCGGCGGAGATATCATGGCCCAACATGCAGGGGATATGATTGCTGAAATCAGCGTGGCGATGGCATCTAAAGATGGATTGCTGGCATTAACAAAAGCGATTCATCCTTTTCCAACACAAAGTCAAGCTATCCGAACAGCTGCCGAGCTACTCTTAAAAAAGCGATCAAAGGACTAATTTTGCTGAAAGGAATAGATTGAACCAAGCTGTAAAATTTGAGTCAACTCATCTAACGCTTGACGTGTTTCCTGGATCAATGTGGGATCGACAAGCTCATGAGGAGTTAGTCGATCTCGATAATGCTTTTGAATCCATTTAGAGAGGTTTTGATATAATGTTTCAGTAAATAACACATGCGGATGTGTTTCGGCCAATTCTTGTTCGGTCAACACAATGCGCAATCGCAAGCAGGCTGGACCTCCGCCGTTTTGCATGCTCTGATTAAGATCAAGGTATCGAATGGAATTGATTGGATTTTGCGGTTCTTGTGAAAGCTCTCGTAAGAAAAGCTCAACTTCTGGGGTCATTTGACATTCTTGCGGAGCTAGAATGGTCATGGTCTGGTCTTCTAGCGTAACAATTTGAGAATTAAATAAATAAGATTTCACAGCTTGTGCAAGAGAAATGCGTTTTTTGGGGACTTTAATTAAAAAGAGATCTTGCAAGCAAATGTCTCGAACTTTTTTTTGTAAGTCTTGAATCACCTCTTCTGTTCTGAAGAAAGCATCTTCATGATAAAAAAACAGATGCTGATTTCCTACAGAGATCACATCATTATGAAAAACACCTGCATCGATGGCTTCAGGACTTTGCTGCGCAAAGACTGTATGCTTTGGATAGAGTTTATGCAATCGAGCAATTGCATAGCTGGCTTCATCCGCTTGCCGCGCGGGAAACTTTAAGGGTTGGATAATAGTGGGATGAAAACTGGATTTTCCATAGACAAATAGCTGAATTCCAGGATTTCCGTAGCCATTGCAAAAACGGGTGTGATTCGCGGCGCCTTCATCGGAAAAGTAGGAGTTAGAAGGCAGTGCGTCATGATGTATAAAATAAATGGGATTAGAGAAAATGGTTTTTAGAATTTTTTGAGTAGTGTGGTGTTCAAAAGAACGATGGAATTTACTGCATAGATTTGCAGGGGTAAAATGCACATGCTTGTCAGAGGAGTCTACTGAAGGGGAAACAGTTGCTGCATTGGCTGTCCACATGGCTGCAGCGGAAAAACAATTAAAAAAAATTTCGGGAGACGTTTTAAAAACGGCTTCCCCTAAACGGTCTTCCGATTCAGTAAATCCTAAGACGCGTAGAGTGGGAAGGTGGGGGCGTTCATGGGGAGGGAAGACTCCTTGTTTGATTCCCAAATCATGTAGCATTTTCATCTTTTCTAATCCTTGTAAAGCCGCGGCTCTAGGATTGGATGGAAGATTTTGATTATGTAGAGAGGCTGTATTCCCGTAAGAAAGGCCACTATAATTATGTGTGGGTCCGACTAATCCATCAAAATTGACTTCGTATGCTTGGTTCATCGTGATTCCTATGGCGCAATTCCTGGAGGCATTTTCGAGGGCATTTGTAAGAGACATGATTCGGTAGAAGCAACGGGGTAGCTACAATAATCTGCCGCGTAGAAGGCGCTAGGACGATGATTTCCACTGTTTCCGATTCCTCCAAAAGGTGCGGAACTGCTCGCTCCTGTCAAAGGGGTATTCCAATTAATGACTCCAGCCCGAATCTTGCGGTAAAAGATGTCGAAATGATCGGCTTGATCAGTGAGTATTCCAGCACTTAATCCATAAACAGTATGATTAGCCTTTTCAATGGCATCCGATAGATTCTTGGCATAAGTTAGCTGTAGAAGAGGGCCAAAAATTTCTTCGTCTGGAACATGGTGAACTTCGCTGACATCGATTAAACCTGGAGAAAGAAAGGGAAGGCCTTCTTTGATTTGCTTCATTTCTACAAGCGCTTTCCCTCCAAGTTCCAATAAAGACGCTTGCTTTTTTAAGAAATTTTGCGCGGCATTTAGGTGGATAACCGGTCCCATAAATGGTTCTGGTTCATCTGTATAGGGGCCTACCCGAATCTTTTGCATCAGATCAACGAGTGCATGCGCAAAAGCTCTACCTTGTTCACTTTCGATCACAATCAATCTTCTGGCACAAGTACAACGCTGGCCTGCTGTCAAAAAAGCGGATTGAATGGTTGTATAGGCTGCAGCTTTGAGATTTTTGACAGAATCGATGATGAGAGGATTATTTCCACCCATTTCAAGTGCCAAAATTTTATCGGGGTGTGTGGCGAATTTTTCGGACAGTTTTTTTCCTGTTTCCCAGCTACCTGTGAAAAAAAGAGCATTGAGGTATGGATGTTCTGTCAGATAATTACCCGTGTCTCGTCCTCCCTGAACAAGATTCAGCACGCCTTCTGGTAAGCCACTTCTTTGCCAAATCTGGGCGATAAATTCTCCTACCAGAGGGGTCAGTTCGCTGGGCTTAAAAACGATTGTATTTCCGGCGAGCAGGGCAGGGATAATGTGTCCATTGGGAAGATGTCCAGGGAAATTGAAGGGTCCTAAAACAACGGCGACGCCATGGGGCTTATGATGTGTTTTGACAACATTTGCCGATTGTGGGAGTGTGGTATTTGGGCAACGTACTTGGTAGGCATCGATGGAAATCGCAATTTTGGCGAGCATTGCATCAACTTCTCCCTTAGACTCCCATAAAGGTTTGCCTGTCTCTTGGGCAATCACTAAAGCTAGGGTATTTTTTTCTTCTTCAAGTTCATCGCGAAAGCTTAAAAGATAATCGATTCTTTCATTGATCGGGAGATTAGCCCATTCTTCAAAAGCTTGTAATGCAGCTCCAATGGCTCGATCGACATCTTCGCGGTCTGCCGCATTTCCTTCCCACAAAAGCTCTCCTGTTGCGGGATTAAAGGATTGAAAAAGTGGTCCAGAACCTTTTTCCCAACTATTTTGAATGCATAAACGATGTTGGTTCGGCATATTGTTTTCCTGATTAATGATGTTTAGGAATGTGAAGGTAGCGTACCGCATCCCCTTGTTCAAGTTGCAGAGCTTCACAAACTTGAGATGAAAGAGTCACTTCTTCTTTTTTAGCAGAGACTTCTCCATAGCAAACCCGAAAAGGATGATTTTGATTACATATAAGAGAGTAGGTGGAATTCTCTATATTGCTTGAGATTTTTTTGATAAATCCTGTGCGACTTTTAGTGATGGCATGAATATCACTTAACTCCGCCATTAACTTGGGGCCTCCATCAAAAATATCGATTTCATCTGTGATTGAAAACCCTTGATTTTTTAGCATTTTGAAAGCAGGAGTCGAATTCATATGTGGTTTTCCGATTGTTTGGCAGGCTTTTTTTGACAAAAGGGCCCCATGAACAGGGTAAGGCGTAATAATTTCTTTGTGAGAAATTTTTTGATCTTCTAATAGATGAAATACTTCATCTAAAGACTTTGATAAAAAATGATGACCAAGGCTATTCCAAAAAGGGGAATTTCCTTGCGAATCAATACGTCCTCGAATGGATGAAATAATGGTCTTTGTAAAAAAATGTGGAAAGGAAGCCATAAATAAAAAGCGCGTAAACGAAAGGAGTTTACCCAGACCACCTTTTCGAAACTCTTTTTTAAGAAAAATCCCACAAACTTCAGAAGGACCGTAAACATAGCTAATGGGATGTAAGACCCGTGATTCTGCAACTAGAAAAGGGGAATCCCTCTTTTCTGTGATCACTTTGTAGTAGTAAGCAGGGGCTTGGATGCCCGTTTTAGAAAAGATGGCACACGTCCCTCCCACAGACTTTGAATCGGTGTCTTCTAAGACAAAGATGTAAAGTTCATTTTCAGGAAAAAGAGTTTTTTTTTGAAACGATTGAAGGGAGAGATGCACTTTTTTTTCGAGCAGCGTTTTGTTTTTAGGGAGTGTAGTAATGCCAATGGAAGCATTAAAAGCAAGTTCTTGATAAGCAGATAAATCTTTTAGCTCTATTGGGCGAACAATAAGCATAGCTCACTCTTTCTCTTGGATTAATGTGTGTTCAATGATGCTTGTGACGATATCGATTTCATGAGGTTTGATGGCTCCTGCAGGGATCAAAAAACGGATGCGCGTAGGATTTGTTCCGGCTATAAAGCTCATAACTCCAGCCTTAAATAATGCCTGAGCAAAATGTGCGGTGCGCTGGCTATCACCGTCAAACGGAGTAAAAGCTATCATGGTTCCTATCCCGTATGGGCCTTTTATAAGGTCTGGAGACTTTTTTTCGATCGCAGAAAAATTTTTAAAGAAATGCTCCTGTATTTGCATAATCTTGCCTTCTGCACCAAAGTAAGAACCCTCAAAAAGTTCGGTCAAAATTTTAAGGGAAGCTTGTACGGCTGTTGTACTACTGGTGAAGGTTTGGCTTAAGAGTCCTGCCCGAGGTTTAAATTCCTTGGTAAATAGTGTGGCGCAAACATGCGAAAGTTTGCCGATGGTGGCAATATCAATGTAAGAATCTAAGCCGAAGTGTTGAAAAGCGAATAATCGCGGCGTTCGTCCAAAGGTCTGGATTTCATCAGCAATAATCGTGACTCCAGCTTCTTTTAAGAGATTAAAGAGAGGTGTAAAAAAAGCCGTGGAACCAGGATAAATACCCCCTTCTCCCTGCACAAATTCGATCAGCATTGCCGCATATTGATTTGGATAGCGCTTTAAGTGTGTTTTTAGCACTTCTAAGGCTTTTGCTGTACTTTCTTCTGGATGTTCAGGATCATAAAACGGAACGTAATCCACAAAAACATTTGCGGGTAGTCCTTCCCTGAAAGCCGGCTTATCTGTAATTTGAGAAAGCGCCCACGTTCTTCCTGCAAAGGCATGCTCAAATGCCAATAAGCGGTAAGCTGGTGATTTTTTCTGAAAAGCCAATTTAAGGGCATTTTCGTTAGCCATGACTCCCGAGGAAGAAAAAAAGCAATGATCCATATGGGAACGCTCAATCAACATACGGGCAAGCTCAATGGAATCTCTGTTTTGCTGGAGATTTCCTTGCATAACAGTATCACTAATAGCTGCGTCGATACTGGATTCAATCAACAAAGGGGAACTGTGACCTAAATAATGCACACCGATTCCACTAATTAAATCATATTTAATGCTTCCATCTGTTAGCTCAACTAAGCATCCGTTTCCAATTCCACTGCCTACGAAGGGATACCATAATTTACCTCCGCGCAGTTCTTCATATTCTGCAAGCAGATGATTAGAATAGGCTTTCAGAAATTCTTTTGGCGGAGCGATATGCTGGATTTTTTTTTGGTGATCAGTCACCGCTTCCATAATCAGCTGCTTAGCCTGAAGAATTCTTGGGTCAGCATAAAGATCATCCGCAATTAAGGAAGAAGATTCTTTCATAATTTTCCTTTGAAAAGTGATTCTAATTGCATCAAAAAAAGAGCTGTTAATTGAGCGCGCTGAACGAGACTATTGATGAGAATATATTCTTCATGTGTATGGATATTTCCTCCTACGGCTCCTAAAGTGTCGATCGAAGGGATCCCTTCCTCCGCCAAGATATTGCCATCACAAATGCCCCCCGAGGCTTTCCAGGTGAGCGCAACTCCCATAGCCTGAGCTGTCTGCTGCAAATTTTTGAAGAGAGCCTGATGTTTTTCATCAAACATTTTAGGGGTGCGTTCTCCATGTTGGTACAAAGTCAGGGTAATCTCTTTATTTGCGTTTAGCGTGGAGAGAATGTTATGAATGGTTTCTTTGACGAGCACAAATTCTTCTGGAAGGGAGGCTCGCATATTGAATCGACATAAGGCAGTATCAGGAACAACATTGACAGCTTCGCCACCCTCCACTTTCCCAATATTTAAAGTAACTTTCTGATCAAGGTCATTAAGCTCGTCGAG
Organism: Parachlamydia sp.; assembly: GCF_050255895.1. Classification (NCBI taxonomy): domain Bacteria; kingdom Pseudomonadati; phylum Chlamydiota; class Chlamydiia; order Parachlamydiales; family Parachlamydiaceae; genus Parachlamydia; species Parachlamydia sp. The sequence continues at coordinate 31,893 of NZ_JBFWIR010000017.1, read as the reverse complement.
TTCACAGATTAACCGTGCAAGCCCCACAATGGCATTGCGTCCAGCGGCGAAATCTCGGCCTGCGTGTGCTGATTTGCCTTTAGCGATGACGGTAAAATTGGCAGAGCCTTTTCTAGCTGAAACGATTGAACCATCGGAGAAAGCAGGTTCGAAAAGTAAGCCGAGCTGCTTGTTTTTGGAGAATTGCCGAATCAGTGGGGCAGATCCTGGAGAACCTATTTCTTCATCTGGGTTAATCAACACATGCCAGCCAATTTTTCCTGCAAAGGGACTCTTCTCTAAAGCTTCTAAAGCCTTCAGAAGAATAATAAGTCCCCCCTTCATATCTGCGACGCCAGGGCCTTGCAAAATATTTTGATCGATTTTTTGTGTTTTCTGAAAGGCACTCTCTGGAGCAAATACGGTATCCATATGCCCACCTAAAAAAACTTGAATAGGGGCTTCTGGATGCTTAATAATGGATAAGGCTTTGCCGAGTGGCTTTTGACGCCATTTTCCTTTAGAATCGATCTGCTCGCAGGGTGGCAAAGCAATTTCTTCTACGTGGCCGCCCAATTTCGAAAAGGCTTCTTTCAAGAGGGTTGTTTGTTTCTGGAGTCCTTCAAGATTGAACGAGGAAGTGTTTATGTTTGTCCATGTTTCCAAAAGCGCAACCAGGTCTTCTTGCTCTCCCTGGATCCAATTGACGTATGAAAGTAGAGGGTGATTTGTCACCAGGATGACTCCAAGTTAGTTGATTTGCTTGATTTGCACTATATAAATAAAATAAGCTGCTGACAAATGTTTTTTTTCTTTTATCTAATGAGAAGGAGGTATAAACTATCGCGATCGAAAAAATTTTTGTTTTGACTTTGTAATAAATCAGCGCTTCGGCTAATGTGGCGAATAGTGATCCAAATCAGGATCGATGAGGCCTTTTAGAGACTTTGGGAAATGATTAGAGAATGCTCTTTTCATTTTTTTCTTGGACACCCCATTACTAAGGAGAGGGGATGAAGCGTCGGGACGCAAGTCAAATTACAAAAGAATTAGCAAAAAATCATGCTTGTTATGTCCTTATCACCTGTGATCCGCCTTCCGCGGATGGAAATATGCAAGTATGTATGAGTTATGAGGGTGATACTGCTTTAGCAGCTTATCTGTTAAAAGGAGCTCAAACTTTTATTGAAGAACAAGATGAAGAGATGGAAGCGGTCGCCACAAACCTTAGAATTATCGAATGATTAAGGAATGAGCAATTTCATGGTCGCTTAGGGTTGTGTCTGAGGAGCTCTATATGTTATTTCTTCTTTTTTACGTGGGTCGCGAAAGATATGTTTGCGATAGCCAATACATTGTAGAGGTTGTCCCGAATGTAAAACTAAAAGAGCTTCCTCATACACCTCCCTATGTAGCCGGATTGTTAAATTCTGGAGGTAGCCCAATCCCCATTATCGATTTTTGCCAACTTATCGAAAATAGGCCTTCTCAGGCTTGTATGCATACCCGAATTATTGTTTTATCAGATCAGGTGGAAGGAAAGCAGCATTCAATGGGAATTATTGCTGAAAAAGTTACGGAAACAATTGATCGCGAGTTATCAGACTTTGTTGATCCAGGGGTTCTCATTGAAGAACTTCCATTCTTAGGTAAGGTTCTGAATGACTACGGCGGCATGATTCGTATGGTGCAAGTTCCCAAATTATTTGAGTCGATGGAATCTGTATTGTTTTAAATAAAACGAGCGGGTAGTCGGATGTTTATGGAACAAGCATACGCTGAAACTTATAAAAAAATTCAATCCCTCATTGAAGAGAAAACCGGAATTGAACTTTCTTTTTTTGGCTTTCCTTTTTTCGAGAAAAGTATTCAAGAAAGATTGACCACTCTCTCCATTCCTGTCGAGGAGTATTATCCTTTTTTATCAAATAATCCTACTGAATTTCAAGAGCTTATAGAATTATTTGTAAACTCAGAAACATGGTTTTTTCGAGAAAGGAAAGGAATTGATTACGTTGCCGATCTTGCTAAGAAAAAATGTGAAGAAGGAAATAGCCCCATTCTCATTTTGAGTGCTGCAGCCTCGTCCGGAGAAGAGCCCTATTCCATTGCCATGGCTCTCTTTGATAAACAATTGCTTCCCTCTGATTTTCGGATTGATGCCGTTGATATTAGCAATCGCTCTCTCGTAAAGGCCTTGCAGGGGAGGTACAAAAATAACTCTTTTCGGGGGCAAGACCTCTTTTTTCAACAACGCTACTTTCAATTGAAAGATAACCTGTATCATCTTGATGACCAGGTAAAAGCTCAAGTGCACTTTATGCACGATAATCTGGTGAACTCCGATTTATTTCTTAAAAAAAGATTGTATGATGTCATTTTTTGCCGCAACCTGCTGATTTATTTAAATCCTAAGGCTCAAGAAAATGTCATTTTTTTAATGGATCATCTTTTAAAAGAGAACGGTGTTCTTATTGTGGCTCCAGCTGAAACAGAGTTGCTTCGTACGCACGGTTTTTTGCCTGAAGCGGATCCAGGAGTTTGTGCTTTTAGAAAGAAATCTACGCAAAAAATTGAAGCAAAGATAGCCAAAAAAACACCCTCTTTTCCTTCGAAAAATAGCTTTAAGTTTAGAGAAGGCCTAGCGACCATGGTTCAAAATAATGGACATGTGGAAAAAGATCTTCTTAAACAAGCTTTTCAACATGCAGATAAAGGTGAGCTTGATGAGGCTATGCAGACATGTCAGCTTTTTGTTCAGACCCATGGTGCAAACGCGGATGCTTATTATTTGCTTGGAGTTCTTCACCAGGCAATCGGACATAATGATGAGGCTGAAGCTTTTTATCGCAAATCGATTTATCTCAATCCTAATCATTACCAAGCCTTGACCTATTTAGCTTTACTCCTTGAGATAAAAGGAGAAAAAGATGATGCCTTTTTACTTTATCAGCGAGCGGAAAAAATAGAGAAAAAACTAAAAGAAAAAAACGGCTAACGTTTTATTCATCGGATTGAAATATGGTTGAATCTTTAGATGAATTTGGATTTCCAGGATTAGATCATCAGCGTGGAGCGGTATCTGCAAATAAATTGCTAGATAGAGTTCCCGAGGAAAGCTATATTGAGGAATGGACCGACTTATTGATGAGACCTAAAGAAAGAGAAAAAATCGTCGCTGAAGAGTCCGCAGTGATTTTTCGCCTTTCAAATGAATGGCTTGCGCTTTCAACATTCGTACTTGTAGAAGTGACCAACCGCCGACCATTTCACTCCATCCCACACGTTACATACCCTGCTTTTTTAGGCACGGTCAACTTTCGTGGGCAGCTTTGGATGGGTGTTAACATGCATGTTTTTTTAAACATTGAATTAACCCACGAACCGATTGAATCTAAGGCTTTTCCTGCTAGCCGCATGCTGGCCATTGAACAAGCTAACAAACGATGGGTTTTTCCTGTCGACGAAGTTTTTGGAGTGCATCATTTCGACCGTCGCATTTTAGAAAATGTGCCCGTTACAGTCATGCGCTCTAATGTTAATTATCTTCAAGGTGTGTTTAAATGGCAGAATAAAAATGTGGCTTATATTGACTCAGATCTTCTTTTTCATAGTCTTGAAAGGAGTATTTTATGAATCCATCGGAGGAAAAGAACCTCCCCGTATTAGAGCTATTTAGAAAAGACTTAAAAGGACGATTAAGTCAGATTCAAAAATATGTCAAACAGATTAAAGATGGAAAAAGAGAAGACTTTGACATTCCCTATAAGCCTGGCACGATTTTACATGAATTGAAAGCAGAAGCCAATCTGATTCAGCAAGATGTTTTATTTCAATTGTTGAAGTCATTAGAAGTTCTATTTAAGCATGTACAAGAATCCAATCAATACGAGCCATTAATTGACAATCCCGTTTTGGATGAGACATTAAATTTTTTGCAGAAATTTTGTGAAATTGAGTCAGCGCAGTTGTCAACCTGGCTAAAAGCAGAGGAAAAAAAGGCTCAAGAATTGGCTCATCAAATCGCACAAAGCTTTACGAGAAAGTCCTTAAAAGAGCCTCAACCAACGCCGATTGTTAAAGAATTTTCGCCTCCTTCCCCGTTAAGAAATGTAAGTCAAGAAGTTGGGCAAGAGCTTGTACTTGAACGAGCCATGTTAGAAATTTTTTTGACTGAATTACAAGTACAAACAACGGTGCTCAATACGGGGTTAGTTTTTCTCGAAGAGCATGCCGAATCAACAGAAATTTTAAATACATTGATGCGGGCGGCTCACTCCATTAAAGGAGCTGCAAGGGTAGTTTCATTGAATGGAATTGTCCAATTGGCCCACGCTATGGAAGATTGTTTTGTCGCTGCCAAAGAAAAGAAAATGATTCTCTCTGCTTGGAGCATCGATATCCTTTTAGAGGTCGTCGATTTTTTATCAGATTTGTCCAAAACCTCTTTTGCCAACTTCTCCTTGAAAATGGTTCAACAAGAGCAAAAAATTACACAATTGATTAAGAAAGTGGCTGATCTCTTGCACGTGGAAGAGATTCCTTTAACAAGCTCGGAGTCGACAAACCCTTATACAAAGGAAGAATCATCTTCTTCATCTGAAGAGTCAAAGATTTATGACAAGCTAAGCAAAAAATTGGATGAAACATTGCCAGCTTCAGAGAGAGAAGGGGATCGGGTTTTAAGAGTTACAGCCGAAAATTTAAATCGTTTAATGGGTCTGGCCGGCGAAACCTTGGTGGAATCACACTGGCTGCAGCCTTTCAGTTCAGAATTACAAAAGTTAAATCAAGGACAACGCAAAGTTGGGGAGAATTTAGAACAGTTACGCAATAGTTTAGATAAAGATGCGTTGACAGAACATGCTGAATATTATCTAAATGAAGTTCAAAATAAAGAAAAAGAGTACACTAAAAATCTTTCCGCGCGGTTGTCCGAATTGGAGATGTTTATCAGACGTCATTCCAATCTCTCCGATCGCCTATACCGCGAAGTGATTGCGAGTCGTATGCGACCCTTTGCTGATGGTGTTGAAGCCTTTCCGCGTATGGTACGAGATCTTGCACACGAACTAAAAAAGAAAGTACGCCTGCAAATCATCGGAAAAAATACGCTTGTCGATCGTGAGATCTTGGAAAAACTCGAATCGCCTCTTAGCCATTTAATTCGAAATGCTGTCGATCATGGAATCTCTACACCCGAAGAACGGATGAAAGCCGGGAAGCCTCCTGAGGGATGGATCAAATTGGAGGCGGAACATCGTGGCGGCATGTTGATCATCACGGTCAGCGATGATGGAAAAGGAATTGATTTAGATGAACTGCGTCAGGTTCTGATCGACAAAAAAATGGTTACTCCAGAAGCGATGAGAAAACTAACGGAAAAAGAAATCCTCGATTTTTTGTTTGTACCCGGATTCACCACTTCGAAGCGTGTAACGGAAATTTCGGGAAGAGGAATTGGTTTAAACATTGTTCAAAGTATGATTCACGAGGTTGGAGGAAAACTTCAAATCTCTTTTGTACCAAAAAAAGGGATCTCTTTTCAGTTACAGCTCCCCTTGACTTTATCTGTCATTCGCGCACTCCTCGTCGAGATTTCTGGGGAGCCATATGCATTTCCTCTTTCAAGGATTGATTCCGCTTTGCTAGTGCCAAAAGAGTCGATTGAGACCATGGAAAATCGGCAGTATTTTAAATTTGAAGGAGTTAATATTGGTTTAATCTCTGCCCATCAAATTTTAAATGTTGAAGCCCCTAAAGAAACGGCCGATGTATACTCTGTTATTTTGTTGAATAATCTTTCTAACTATTACGGGTTAGTTGTCGATACCTTTTTGGGTGAAAGAGAACTTGTCGTGCAAGAGTTAGATGTTCGCTTAGGCAAAATCATGGATCTAAGTGCCGGAGCTTTAATGGAAGATGGCACGCCTTTGCTGATTTTGGACGTAGAAGATCTGTTGCGTTCCATTGACACCGTTTTAGCTGCAGGTCAGCCTGAAAAATTGCGTCCTAAACCAGAAAGAGAAAAACGAAGTTTGAAAAAACGCATTTTGGTTGTGGATGATTCGATTACGGTTCGAGAAGTTGAAAAAAGGCTTTTGCAAAATAAAGGTTATGAAGTAGACGTTGCAATTAATGGAATGGATGGTTGGAATGCGGTCAGAATTGGGCAATACCATCTGGTTGTGACAGATGTTGATATGCCTCGCATGAATGGAATTGAGCTTGTGCGCCACATTAAAAACGACCCAAAACTAAAGAATCTTCCAGTGATGATTGTTTCCTACAAGGAAAAAGAAGAAGATCGTTTGTTAGGAATGGAAGCGGGTGCAAATTATTATTTATCAAAAGGGAGTTTTCATGAAGAATCTCTTGTTGATGCTGTCGAAGATTTAATCGGAAAACCATAAGGTGTAACCATGGATAATTCTATTCATCAAGTTTTGAGTCAAGCTTCCAAAACTCTTGAGGATTTCATAGAGATCATCTCTACATCTAAAGCCCCTGTTTCTAAAAAAGAGATAGATGATTTTTCTCATCATTTAAAAGAAACGCATGCCGTATTGAAGAACCTGAGAAACTTACGTGATTACAATGTTAAGTCTCTTGAATCTCATTCCGAATTTGCAAAGGAAATACAACTTATACAGAAACTTTTGACAGAAATTCATGTGATTAAAGATAAAGTTACACAAGAAAAAGCAGGAGCCTTACAAGCCTCTCTTTTTTGGAATACGATTGAAGATTTTCAAAATTTAATCAAAAATTTAAAGGAAGATCATAAACGGGGAATTCGAGCAGAAAAAGTGGATTCTCTCGAACCTGAAGAATAACTTTTAAATCGAGTCATATATGGAAATTGCAAGTCCTGCATTTGAGCATGAACAGAAGATTCCCCAAAAATACACGTGTGAAGGAGAGGACCTATCTCCACCACTCGAATTTCACAATGTTCCGGATGGTGCTAAAAGTTTAACTTTGATTATTGAAGATCCAGATGCACCTAAAGGTGTATTTGACCATTGGATTGTCTGGAATTTACCTCCCACGACGCAGCTTTTGGAAGAAGGCGCCCATGTTCCAATGGAAGGCAAAAATGGTTTTCAAGTCGATAAATATCGAGGACCTTGCCCTCCACCAGGAAATCCTCATCGCTATGTCATCCAAGTTTATGCGCTAGATATTAAGCTTAATTTACCAAAAGGAAGTTCCAAAAAAAGTGTATTGGATGCTATGGGAGGTCACATCCTTGCGAAAGCTGTCTTAATTGGAAAATACCAACGTTGATCAACATCGATATATGAAGGATTGAATCTGAGAGTGATTCCGGAAACTAATTTTGGGCACAAAGCTGCTAATCTTATTAAATTGAATGAATTATGCCATTTGTTATCCATTCCAGATATTCAGGTTCGCGTTCCTCCCTTCATTTGCTTTGCGCATTCTGAAATTTTCGCGCACATTCAGCAATACTACCCTGAATATTTGGAAGATTGGACGATATTCACGCAGATTCAGAAAGAAGGAATTCTGTTTAGCCCGGATGCGCAATTGTCGTTATGGAAGATTCAAGAAAACCTTATCCATTTGTTTGCAAATCATCCTTTTGAATCACCAGCTTTGGATGCATTTATCGGTAAGGAAGTCGAAAATAATCAGGTGCTTGTTGTTCGGAGTACAGGAAGAGAGGATGGAGAAACCTTTTCAAATGCAGGGGGAAACCGTTCTGAGTCTGGCATTTTGCCAGAAATCGCAGCGATTTCAGCTGCCATTGGAAAAGTGATTGCATCCTATCATTCTGTAAAATCTTTGCGTTTACGCATTTTTGGTGAGGATGATCCCTATTCTTCTCCTTTTTTATCAGTCTTTGTTCAGGTAATGGTTGGGGAAATTTATGAAAAAAATTGTCGCTTAGGGATTCCTGTATCTGGCATTTTGCACACCCAAGAAATTTTGGGACATACTCCAAAGCTTATTCAAATACAGGCCCTTTATGGTCATAACGAAGCTCTAGTCAAAAATATTCAGCCTTGTGATAGCTTTTATGTGTATCCAGACGATGTGCATGCGATCATTCGTTTTAAAAAGAAAAGGATGGTTCCTAGTTTAGCGGGAGAGTTTGTTACAATTGATAATCCGTGGGAATTGCGAACAAGTGCGACTTTAAATCACGAACAACTTTTTGCTTTTTATCAAATTGCCGGGAAAATTCAAGCTTTCTACAAAAAAATGATGGAAGTGGAATGGGTGTATTCTCATCAAACGCTTTATTTGGTTCAGGCCAGGCCTTTGATTGAAACAAAAAAGCTAGGTCCAAGCTTTGTGAATGAGTCGAATTTACATGCTTGTGTAGGGGATTTTACAGTTTATCAAGGTGAAACTATTGCTTCGAAAGGAGCTGTGACCCTATTAACAGGTTCTTATGATCTTTTACAAGATGTTACTTTGGAGAAAGGATTTAACCATTATCTGCAAGAAAGTAAGCCTACCGCAAAAGCGATTTTTGCGAGACTTTCTGCAGCTGCAACTTCCCATGCCGCATGCTCATTACGTGAACAAGGTATTGAAGTTTTGTGCGGGATCGATGTTCTTCCTGAAGAACTAGATCGTGCCGATGCATTTGCATTGATTGATCCTCAGCAGGGAAAATTATTTATCATACATGGCCAAGATCGCGATAAAACCCAATTGTGGGAATGGTTAAGCGAAAAGGGCGTTGTAGAAGAAGGCTGGACCTATCACCCAATTCCTTCGATTGAATCCATTCCACGGTATGAACTAGAGACGACCTTAAAAAAACTGAATTTTCGGCAAGCCCTGACGGATAAGGAGATAGAGACTCTATTTAGAGAAGCCCATAGACTCACCGAGAATATACCCGTTCAGAAGCTTGTGGGAACGTTGGCATGGGATATGCAAACGCTTGAAGATAAGCCCATTCTTCAAAAACGAATGGATGTGCTATTAAGCCATGCCCATAAAATTCTTCAGATGTATTTTTTAAGAGAGGTTCCACGTAAACAGCGTTTACACGCTCTTAAAAGATTAGAGGCGTTGTTTTTTCAAAAAAGAAGTGTAGATATCGTCGAAACAGATTCGCGACGTGAAATTCTTCAAGAACAATATTTAATTTTTCAAATGGAAAAATTCGCTGTTCTTCCTCAAGTCAAAATGGCTTGGAAAGCTTTTATCGAGCCGTTATTTCTAGAATCCGAAACGCTTAAAAAACTGGAATATTTAATTCATGAAATTCAAGAAAACCAAATTAATGAAGAGTGGATTAATATAGCTTTTGCGTATGCGTGGAAGGAAAAGTATGCAGAATCTTCCAAAGATCTTCTTAATCACTTGGAAGCACAATTTAAAATTTCCATTCCAGCTATGCGTCAGATTGCGAGTGCTCGACAAAATTGGAATAACTTTAGAGACAGATTAGCTCTGTGGGCTCTACCTGAGCATTATGAAAGACTTTGGAGAGAATTCAAAATCAGTCTCTTACTTGAATTAAATGACGTTGCCTATCAATTCTTCTCCATTCCAGACAATCAATGGCTAATACGTGTTGTCTTATTGAAATTCCTGCAAGAATCGATTGAAATGTATGATCTTGCCATGAAAGAGCTGAAAAGTAGCTCTATGTATCATGACAAAGCTCTTCAGGTATTTCGTTTCAGAGAAATGCTTATTCCTTTCTTAGAATTAATGAAAATTTGGGTCACGCACATTCCATCGGCAAATATCGAAGAATGGATTCGGTCAATTGAGGGATTTGGAGATAAATTACCAGGAGACTATCGACAAACCATCATTCAAGCCATTCAGCGTAGCTTTAATCAGATTACCTCTAATGGGGAAGAGCAACTTCTGCCCAGTACAGGTTTTAACGTCAATGCGTTAGTCATTAGTAGCGCCTACTTCAAAAGCCAAGAATTACCCACACATTCGACGTTAGAAGATTTGTGTTCGTTAATGCACCAAAACATTTTAATTGCACAGATGACTGCATGCATCCCTCTTTGGGAAGGAAAATTACCTTCAGAAATTTATCCGTTGCATCACGCATTGCTTAGTATCAAACAGGATTGTTTCATTAGACCAGGAGTTCAAGTTCCTGTTCATGCGAACTGGGTAGGGGTGTCGTATCATTATCCATGCTTTAGCTTGAAGTATAATATCCCCGTTAAAAATCATAGCACGATTATTGATGTAACTTACCATCTTTTAACCCAACAAGTGGAAGTAGAAGTACGCATCATTGGACACAATCGTGGGGGGCGTATGGAAACGATTGGGAAGAATGTGTGTGTGCAGAGTATTGCGCAAAACTTAAAATGTGAAATCTATCCAGAATATGATGCGCGTTTAAAAATGCTCCTTTTTAGATGGCGTTTTCATGAGGAAGAAATAAAATCTGAAAAAAAACTCAAAATAATTATTCATGTTCTAGTCAAGGCATTAGAAGACACTTTAGCAGAGCGGGAGAAGCTAACAGCGCTCAAGTTAGAAAATTTGGACAAGGGCAATGTGCAGACTTGGAAAACATTGTGGGATTCCAAAGAGAATACTTTACATTGGTTTAAAGCCGGGGCACCTTATTTTCATGCTTTGATGCAAAGTTGTTTTGCTCAAAAATGGGACAAAGAATGCCAGGCGATTCTCTCACACATAGGATTGCATTTTCAAAAAGAGGATTCTCCTTTATTTTCAAAGGTCTTTTTTGCTTTAGTAAACTTTTTACATACACATCCACGCCAATTTTGTGCATTCGGAAGTGAAAACCGATTTTTTGGGTTAAATGAATTTTCTGCATGGGCTTTAGAAGATATTTTGAACGACGTACATGCGATTGATTTATTGATCAGCCAGCGTGAACGTCTTGTATACACTGCTAAAGATCCTGCAGAGACAAAAATTTTTTACTTAGCTCTTCATGTGTCTATTTTGCAGCATTTTTTGCAACAAGACAATCAAAACAAGGCACTCGATTATGCGAAATTCCTTATCTCTCATCACCAAGATGAAACGATTGTTGATCTAAATATCCATAGCAAACATTTAGCATTCCCATCGGCCATACTAAAGATTTTGGAAGAAGGTTCAAAGGATAAAATTGTGGACGGCTATCCTGTTTCAAAAGAAATTGCTCTGCAATCGACTGAAATTCTAGATATGCATGGCATAAAAAAAGAAAGGCGGATTCTTGTCAAATTGCCTCACACTGCTCACTGGATTGCTGCGACAGTTATTAAATCTTCTCCTCCGGAATCTCTGGCTGAGCCTTTCGGATCTTTAAAAATCCGCGTTTCGAGAGGTCGTGTCCAAAAAGTTGTGAATCCTTTTGGCGTACGCTTGCTTCCCATTTAAAATGACGACTAAATTTGCAAACATTGAAACAGCAAAATGATTAAAAAATGAAGGAAGCTTAGAATGAGTGTTCTCATAGACAATCAAAATTTGGGATCTCCTCATATGCTCCAGTTGCCAAGTCCAATAAAATGCGAATGTGTCTCCTATTCTCCATGAGTCTCTTTGCCTATTAATTTTGTCATCTTTTCCTTTTAAAAAAATATATCGTTTTTGTGCATACAAGAGATCATTTTTATTTTGTAGAAAAAATCTAAAGTTCTAATCGTATGTCTCTTCCTGAATTTTTTGTTGTTCTAGAAAAAGAAAAAACTTTATGATGGTCATCTTTACTAATGAATAGTCATTACCTACCATCAATTTCACTCTTAAGTCGTATCTATGAAAGCAACGTCTTTTTCGCTATATCAAAAAATAATTATCGCTTTGATTGCGCTCGTTCAATTTAGCGTTATTTTAGACTTTATGGTTATGTCTCCTCTAGGAGATTTGCTTATGAAATCGATGACGATTACACCTTCTCAATTTGGATTTGCAGTTTCTGCTTATGCGTTCAGTGCGGGGATTTCAGGGTTTCTGGCCGCTGGATTTGCAGATAGATTTGATCGTAAAAAAATTCTCTTATTTTTCTATGTCGGATTCATTTTGGGAACTTTATTTTGTGGTTTGGCTAATTCCTATTCCATGTTGATTTTCGCTAGAATTATTACAGGGCTCTTTGGGGGCGTCATAAGCTCGATTTCCCTTGCGATTGTATCCGATGTCTTTACGATTGAGCAGAGAGGTCGCGTTATGGGATTTACGCAAATGGGTTTTGGAGCAAGTCAGGTGCTAGGCATTCCGATTAGCCTCTATTTAGCAACTATGGCCGGCTGGCAATCTCCTTTTTTGATGATCGTTGTGATGGCCATAATTTTAGCTTTGCTGATTTGGTTCAATATGCAACCGATTACTGCGCATCTTGCCTTACAACATGAGCACAATGCTTTTGCGCATTTACGCGAGACAATCGCACAGCCTCACTATCGCATTGGTTTTGCCGCAACGGCATTGCTTTCGATCGGGGGGTTTATGATCATGCCTTTTAGCAGCGCGTATGCAATTAATAACTTGCATGTGACTCCACAGCAATTACCTTTTCTTTTTATGATGTCGGGAGTCAGTGCATTGATTATGATGCCCACGATAGGACGTCTAAGCGATAAAATGGACAAATTTAAGCTTTTTGCAATCGCTTCGCTCTTTACAATGGGGATCATTGTCATCTACGCTCATCTTTCCCCAATGCCTCTCTGGATTATTATGCTATTAAATGTTCTCATGATGCTTGGGATTATGGGGCGTATGGTTCCAGCTATGGCTTTAACGACAGCCATTCCCGAGATGAGAGATCGTGGCGCTTTCATGAGTGTCAATTCATCGCTGCAGCAAATTGCGGGAGGGGTTGCCTCTTCCATTGCAGGGATGATTGTTATTCAAAAAGATAACTTTAGCCCACTTGAACATTACGATACTTTAGGTTGGATTATCGTTGGGGTAAGTTCTGTTTGTATGTTTTTAGTGTATTGCGTCAATCTTCGGATTAAACAAAAATTTGTAAAAAAGCCAGCGCTTGCTACAGAAGGTGTCGTTTGATAGGGTATCATATCGGAAGATATCATCAGAGAATGAAGGCTTCGAACTTTTGATAACAAAAGTCGAAACCCTAGAAATGAAGTTACTTTAAATTTCAATTATTTATCTTAGACCGTTTTTCGGACATCTGTTTTGCAACTTCAACTGCTTCATCGTAGCTCGAAAGAGGTACTTACTTATCTCTTTACAGCCTCCTTTACCTGCATATGCATTCTCTATTGATTTACATGTATTTTGCCCTTTACAGGTTTGGCCGCTAGTTTACATGCCAGACTTTTCTTTCATTGTCTAAATGGGTAGGTTGATTTTCGCCCGGGATTAAGCCCTAATAAAAAATCTGTTTCTGAGAGAGGGCTTTTAACAGATTGTTGAGTGGTTAGGTTGTTGCTATCGTATTGAACAGCAGGGGTTTGCGTTGTGTTAATAAACTAGCTCCTATTAAGCCCATTAAAAGCTACTTTTTTGTAGTCTGCTTTTTTCATAAATCCTCATCTCTTTATTTTTTAACTAAATATTGTGGGATTGTTGATAATCTTAATAAACTTCATAAAATATTTAAACTATGATAACAATATTTTATATCTATAACGTGATCAGTGGGAAATCGTTTAAATTGTCGGGAAATAAATTAAAAGATCTTTTTTTCTTCGAACGCATGCCCGACTTGCAGGCAAACATTTTTTACGGCAAAATAGTCCCGATCAAATTGAAAATGTGAAGCCCGAGAGGAATTAAAATGCCAGTTTTTACCAAAGAAAGCCTTGAAACTTTACGTCAGAGAATTGATTTGGTGGATGTTCTATCCGCGCATCTTGATTTAAAACGGGCGGGAGCTTCTTATAAATCTCTCTGCCCTTTCCACGATGAAAAATCTGCGTCATTTGTGGTACAGAAAGGGGATAGCCATTATCACTGTTTTGGCTGTGGGGCACATGGGGACGCTATCCATTTTTTAATGAACCATTTAAAAATGAGCTTTCTTGAAGCCGTAGAATATCTCGCTAACCGTTTTCACGTACATTTGGATCAAGTTGAAAATGGTGAAGAAACCAAGACGATCAATAAGGCGCGTTTAAGAGAAGCCCTTGCATTGGCTGCTGAATTTTATCATTTTGCTCTCTTGCACACACCCGAAGGTCATCAAGGCTTGCAGTATCTTTATAAAAGAGGGATTGATTTAGCCTTTATTCAACATTTTAAAATTGGATTTGCTCCTCCATTTGGCATGCTTCGCAAAGTTTTACATGCGCGTTCGATTTCGGATGATGCCATGCTAGAAGCGGGGCTTATAATTGAAACCAAAGAAGGGAAAAAAAAGGATTTTTTTTACGACCGCATTTTGTTTCCTATTCATCATCCAACTGGAGGCGTCATTGGATTTTCAGGGAGAAAATTCAAAGAGGAAACATTTGGTGGTAAGTATGTCAATACGGCGGAAACACCTTTATTTAAAAAATCTCGAGTCCTATTTGGTCTGAATTACTGCCGCAAAAGAATTGCAAAAGAGCGACGCGCTATTATTGTCGAAGGTCAAGTCGATGCATTACGTTTAATTTATTCGGGATTCAATATGACTGTTGCTGGACAGGGCACAGCTTTTGGAGAAGGGCATGTCAAAGAGTTGATGCAGCTCGGTGTCCAGGTTGTTTATTTGGCTTTAGATCCCGATGGAGCTGGACAAGAAGCTGCGGCGAAGATTGGAAATCTTTTTCAAAAGGAAGGAGTGGATGTTAAAATTGTTGCACTTCCCCTTGGAATGGATCCCGATATTTTCTTACGTGAAAAAGGACCTGAAAGTTTTCAAATCCTTTTGCAAAAAAGTGTTGATTATCTCTCTTTTCTTGTTACCCATTTATCAAAAAAATTCAATAGTGCCTCGCCTGCGGGTAAAAGTGAACTGGTTCAGACTGTCACCGAGCAAATTCAAAAATGGAACCATCCCGTCATGGTGCACGAAAGTTTGCGACAATTGGCGCATTTAATGCAGGTGCCTGAAAATATGGTCAATCAAGGAGTGCTTCCTCGTTCTTCACATGCTTTTATGAAAAAAGGAGCAAGTATTGGAACTGCGGCTCAAGTTGACCCTGATCGCATTTTAGAGTGTGATTTATTGCGTTGGATGCTATTAATGGGTGAGACACATCCCCACTTTATCGAAATGGTTTGCTTAAATTTGAAAGTAGAAGATTTTTATCATTTGGTTTGTGGCCGTCTATTCACGGCTTTTTTAGAAGGATATAAAAATCAGAAGGTGCCCGATCTCCTTTCATTAGCGATAGCCATTGATGATGAAGAAGGACAAACACTCATTTCTGAAATTCTTGAGAAAAAAATCAATAAAGATAAAGCTGAAGGATATTTCAAAGAAACGGTGCAACGCATTTTAGATCGCAATTGGATGAAAATGCGTGAGGAGATCAAGATGAAAATTCAAAGTGGACAACTTTCAGATGATGAGGCTTTGGATCTTGCGAAACGTTTTGATGAACTTAAACGTAATCCGCCTCAACTGAAAGTCATTATTCCAACAAAAGAATAGATTACAAAGGCTATAGCTTTCTTTATATGATAGATAAATCAGGACATATCTACGATAACACGGTAAACTTCTCTTCTGATTTTCAGAATCCCTATCCTTACGAAGACTACGCATATCCGAAAGTAACCATTGTTGTTCCTACATTTAACTGTGTGCACACCGTTTCTCTAACTTTAGATCATATTTTAAACCAGCTATACCCGCGTTTTGAAATTGTGGTGGTTGATGCGGGTTCTAAAGATCGAACTTTGGAAGTGATCAAAAATTATCGGGATGAGCGGATTAGGATTTTTTCAGTTTCAGGTTATCATCGCTATGAGATGCTGAATAAAGGGATTGCTCAGGCGGAAGGCGAGTATCTGAATTGTCTTTTTCCTGGTGATTTTTATTTAGGACGTGAAACCCTAAAATATATGATGATGCTTGCCTTAAACCACCAATCTCCTGATCTGGTTTTTTGTGGTACATTTCTTCGAAATGGCCGCTCGGAACCTAAGACGCTATTTCGACATCTAAATCTAAAGCTTTTGAAAATGGGGCAACAACCAACAAGCTTACAATCTTGTTGGTTCAAAACTGATACATTAAAAGTCTTAGGAAAATTCAATACCTCATACAAATTGAGAGGTGGCTATGAATTGTTGTGTCGCTTTATTTTAAATCGTCGTTTGAAGAGCATTTCAACTAATCGTGTGTTAACGGATTATGATTTACGTCTAGTGACACGTCGCATGGTTCTAACTCATTTTTATGAAACAATGAAAACCGTTTTTCATTATTTTGGCCTCTATGCAACTTTTCGATGGTTATGTAGACAAAAAGATATTCTGCGTTTTTTAAAGCTATGGTTGAGAAATGTGAGGGGGGCTTTTCTGGGTAACTAAGAAAGGAAAGATGGCAGTGATCTGCCATCTAAATCTAGATGAGATAAAAATTAAACTAGATCGTCGTCTTCGTCTTCATCTTCATCATTGTAAGAATAAGCGAGAAGTTGATCTTCTTCGTCTTCATTATCGGAAAATTTATCTTGTTTTGTTTTTCCACCGCAAGAGCATTTTGCTAAAGCATCTTCATCTTCATCATCATTCGCAGCTAGAAGATTTTGCTCTTCTTCGTCTTCGTTAGCAACGAGAAGGTTTTCTTCTTCTTCGTCATCGCTTGCAGCTAAAAGATTTTGCTCTTCTTCGTCTTCGTTAGCAACGAGAAGGTTTTCTTCGTCGTCGTCATCGCTTGCAGCTAGAAGATTTTGCTCTTCTTCGTCTTCTTCACTAGCAGCGAGTAGGTTTTTTTGTTCTTCTTCGTCTTCTTCACTAGCAACGAGTAGGTTTTGCTCTTCTTCTTCAGCTTGAAGATTTGCTAGCTCTTTGCCATGCTCTTCTTCATCATCGTGATGATAAATTGCTGTTGAAAACTTTTGAGCTTCTTCTTCTTCTTGCTTGGTATCGTTCGCATAGCTAGCACTAGCTGCAAAGATTGAAAGCATTGTGATTAAAAAAGTTTTTTTTAGCATAAGACACTCCTGTGTACAATTTAGTTACTTATCGTTTCAGTTTATATTTTCATGTAATTGAGTACTCTTGCATTTGAGTAAAACAACCCATCACAACAATAGAAAAGTACAAATTATATGGATGCAAGAGGTTTTCCGCAAGCTTGTCAAATTTTGCCCGCATTTCTCGTTGTCTACCACGTGCACTTCTGAAGTGTGCATTTTTTTATTTTCTAAATGTTGTTAATACTTGACATATTTCAACGATTGTTAGCGTTAAATTCTGGATTCAAAAGATTAATGCCTGTTTACTAAACAGGTTTTATAGAATGTAATCCACGAGTTGATGCCACAACTCGATCATTTTCTTATGCATGAACAATATCTAAGTGGCAAATAAGCGACAAGAAAAAAGCAAAATCTTTTTTGGTTTTAATTAAAAAAATAATGAAACTTTTTGATTCTCATATATCAAGCTGAAAAAATCAAAGCATTGAAGAATATGTGGGTATGTGATAAAATTTTTTCCTTTAGTTGACCGAATTTAAAATTTATCATGAGATTTAAAAGATGCATCAGTTTTTTGAAATGACAGAAGAAGAACTCAAGACTTTATTGACTTCTCTCGATCAAAAACCATTTCACGCCAAACAATTAATCGATTGGGTTTATGGAAAAGGAATTATTGATTGGAATGAAATGACTAATATTAGCACTGATCTAAAAAAATTACTTCAGTCGCAAATTTCACTATCACATCTACAGCTTGTACATGTAAAACCATCGGCTGATTTAGAAACATATAAATTTTTATGGCGATTAAAAGATAATAAACTTGTTGAATCTGTATTAATTTGCTCCGGAGATCGGCGTACTGTATGTGTGTCCTCGCAGGTGGGATGCCCTGCCAAATGTGCTTTTTGCGCATCTGGAAAACAAGGCTTTTTTCGCAACTTACGTCCGCATGAAATTGTTGAACAAGTTTTCCTCATCAACCAATGGCTGAAAGACAAAAATGAACGTGTTTCTCACGTTGTTTATATGGGAATGGGTGAGCCTCTCAAAAATTATGATCCAGTCATCAAGTCAATCCGTTTACTCAGCAACCCTGAACTTTTAAATCTTTCGCAAAGACGTATTACCGTTTCTACGGTGGGCATCGTTGAAGGAATCAAGCGTTTAAGTCGGGAAGAGCTCAAAGTAAGCCTGGTTTTATCCTTACATGCGCCTAATCAACATATTCGTCAAAAAATCATCCCTTATGCTCGTAAATATCCTTTAGACGCAATTATGGAAGCGATGGATGAGTATGCGAAACTGACAAAACGGGATATTACTTTTGAGTACACTCTAATTGCAGGGATCAATGACCATCCCGATCATGCCTTTGAATTAACGCATCTTTTGCATGGTAAAAGCCAATTTACCGTCAACTTGATTCCATACAACCCCGTTCCTGGCTTGAGATTGAAAAGACCTGAGAAAAAAGCGATTAAACAATTTCGCGCTGTTCTTTTTGGAGCGAAAGTTGTCAACACCTGTCGTTATACAAAAGGGGATGATATTGCCGCAGCATGTGGTCAGTTAGCATTGCAAGAGCTTGAGAAAGAAAAAATTGCCTAACTATTGAATTATTTAGTATAATAATAGTGTTGCAAGTGAAAACTTGGAGTGAAGGAGAAAAACGTGAATACGAATTTAAATTCTCCTGCTGGAGGAGATTCTCTTCGGCAATTTTACAATCAAGACAGCTCTCTTTATAAATCGCAAGATGAGCAAAAAGAACCAGTAGAAGAATTCTCTGAGGCAGAAATTGGACTATCTAGAGAAGATAGCAAAAATGAAGATTGTGAAATAGATCAACCTGCTCAAAATGTTGAGGAACAACTAGAAAATCAGAGCAAATCGACGCAGCTTGAACGCAATAAAGCAAAGACTAATGCAATCTTTTCCAAATACCTGACTAAAGATACAAAAAAAAATCTAGAAACGGAAGAAGAGCTTACACTCGAAATTCGCAACGAAAAACATTTGCGTGAGCAACGAGAAGCTAAAAAGCAAGAGTTCAAAAAACAATTAAAGAAAACCCATAAACATGGGGAACACTCTCAAAATTTAATGGATAAAACTAAACAAATCGACGCAAATCGGATAAATCCGCAAGCCTGATATGCCTTTTGATCCTAAAACTCTCTCTCTTTATCCAAATCATCCTGGTGTGTATTTAATGAAAAATCGCACCGGGATGATTTTATATGTCGGCAAAGCCAAAAATCTCCGCACCCGCATTCGACAATACTTTATGACAAGCGGTGACGGCCGCGAAATGATTCCTTTCCTTGTTCCCCAAATAGAATCCATTGAAACGATTAGCGTTACCTCTGAAAAAGAGGCTTTGTTGTTAGAAAGCCATCTAATCAAAAAGCACAAACCGAAATATAACGCCCTACTAAAAGATGATAAAAGTTATGTCGCTTTAAAGATTAATGTGAAAAATCCTTGGCCCATGCTTAGTCTGGAGCGTTACCGTGGTAAACCAAAAGCAGATGGTGTTTATTTTGGTCCCTATACGCACGCTGGGGCTGCACGGCGTACCCTGGATCTTCTCCATCGCCTTTTTCCTCTCCGTCAATGCTCAGACGCGGAATTTGCGCGCAGAACACGTCCCTGTATTCTTTATGACATGAAACGGTGTATTGCTCCGTGCGTACAAAAATGCACAAAAGAAGAGTATCAGATACAAGTGGACCGGACGATCAAGTTTTTGCGCGGGCAAAATAAAGAAATTCTACAAGAAATGTATCAGGAAATGGAAACTTATGCGGAGAATTTGGAATTTGAAAAAGCTGGTAAATCGTTAGATACCATACGTTATATTGAAAAAACGATCGAACCTCAGTATGTGGATAGTGTGTCAGGTAAAGACGCCGATGCTTTAGGTATTTATCGACAGGGTGAAGACGTGATGCTTTGTCAGTTGTTGTTTAGAGAGGGAAGGTTGACCTCTTCCCAAAGTTTCAATTTCACAAAAATAGCGGACGATGATGCCGAATTATTGACTTCTTTTGTCTTGCAGCACTACCAAAATCGAGATTTTTTACCTCATGAAATATTGCTTCCTATAGAAATAGAGGATGAAGTTGCTCTCACCGAACTTTTATCTGAAAATCGCGCCAGAAAAGTTCAAGTGTATGCTCCTAAAAGAGGGGGAAAAAGTGTTTTAATTGACATGGCTCAAGCGAATGCCGAAGCCTCTTTTAAGAAAGAAAAGAATGAGCAAACGCTGCGTGAAAATATTTTATTAGCCATACAAGAGCAGTTTCATTTAACCAATTATCCAAAAAGAATTGAATGCATTGATAATTCGCACATTGCTGGTACCGAGCACGTGTCTTCAGTCATTGTCTTTACCGATGGTAAAAAAGACACAAGAAATTATCGGACTTATACACTCAAGCAAGCCGGTCCTTCCGATGACTATGGGGCTATGCGGGAAGTGCTCACCCGTCGGTATGGAAAAGCTAAAGATGAAAATGATTTGCCTGATTTATTGATCATTGATGGGGGGAAGGGGCATCTCAATATTGCCCTTAAAGTCTTGGTCGAATTGGATATCATTTCTGTGAATGTGATAGGCATTGCGAAAGAGCAGGGGCGCCACGACCGAGGATTAACGCTAGAGCAGGTTTTCTTACCAAATGTGAAAGATCCTTTAATTCTAAAAGTGACCTCTCCCATTCTCTTTATTTTGCAACAGATACGAGATGAAGCCCACAGATTCGTCATTAAGTTTCATCGTAAGCGTATGCAAAAGCGAACCATTAAAAGTATTCTCGATGATGTGCCAGGAATAGGACCTGCCAAAAAGAAGGCTCTTTTGAAGCATTTTGGCAGCATAAAAAAAATAAAAGAAGCTTCCGATGAAGAGCTCAAAAAAATGAAAGGAATCAGTGAAGGGAATATTGTGCAACTACGCCAATTTTTCGCCGTTAAGGCTAACGATGATCCTCAATGAAAGTATCAATAGCATGTAAGGCATTATTGAAATTTTCCTGCCTTAGACTGTCAATTTTAGCTTTCCAAGAACTGACAGCCTTTAAATCTTGAAATTCGGGACAATTGATACGCTTAAGTTGATCAAGATTGTCTAAAAATGGTGCCATTTGATCATATAAATTTTTTCGTAAAGCCTCTTTTTTCTCGGGATTGCCATCCAAAAATTCAATAGCCTGTATTTTGTATTCATTTAAAATTTGAAGATCGCGTTCGATAATTTGATTGGACGCTAAAACGATGTGATCGATGACCGCTTTTAAAACTTCCTCTTTATCTTTTGCTTTCGTGTATAGCTGAACCCATAGTTTTGCTTGCTCGATCCACTTCATATACCGTTGTACAGTTTTTTCATGAACAGCAGGAAGAGAGGCATTTTGTGTGATATGGTGCAGTTGCTGAATACTGCGAAGCATTGGATCAATCACTTCAAAAACAAGTGGCTGTAAATCTAAATCTACCCCTGCCTTGATCTTTTCCAATTCTTCTCGAATTTGCGTGCTATTCCAATGCAGCTCTTGAATTCTTCCTTGCAAGGGATTTTGATTTGGCTCACTAAAAATTTTACGTTTGAGTTTAGAAAATAATTTCGAAACAAATGAAGATGAATTTGTTTTAGAAGGGTGAATATGGACTTCAAGTTTTTGATAAAATAATTTATCAGGGGGATGTTTAGTCATTGTGCCCTCTAATAAAGCTTTCTTTTATTTTATACTAAAAATGTATTAATTTCAATATTAAGTTAAACTAATATTTTAATTATTTCTTTCGGTAAGGAGACCAAAAGAGGAGAAGAATTCCCATAGAAAGGATGATTGCACCAGGATAAGTTAAAATATACTTAGCGGGGTCATAATTAACGACAATTTGTACGCGCTTAGCTGAATTCTCTGTAGCGGGAGTCATATTTGCTAAGTAAAAGCGATATCCGTCCCAAGTCTCATAAACTCGATTCATACTTAAAGTTGTTTCAACTTGTGATCCTCTTTTTTGGTCCAAAATTAAAAGGTCGCTCTCAAAACTGTAGGTTTGGGAAGACTGGGCATATTGAATTTGTCGGGCGTTTTTCAAACGCAAGTGATAAGGGATTTCCTCTTTATTAGTCTCGAAAGAAATCACATAGTCACCCCCCAAAACGGGTTGCCGCAAATGTGTCCCATGTGGCTTGAAAGACATAACTTGTGTTTCTTCCATTTTGCCATCTTTGACGAGTAGTTTAATAATCGGAATATTGGCTTCCAATTTTTCTAAGGAAGGCAAAGCTTGATAGCTATATGTCAAAGGACATTCGATCGTGACAGGAGAAGAGGTTTCCAGATCCATCTGCATTTTCTCACTTGAATAGGTCGTTTCACAAACAGGCAGAGGCAATGTAAGAGCAATTAATTGGAGGATCTCTTCTTTTGTTAGCTGATCTTCATTCCCCCGCTTAAAAAAGAAAGGAACAAGAGTTTGACAAGATTTTTGCAAAGTTAACCATTCTTGATCATCTTCCGCAAGATTTGTAATGAGTTCAGAAAAATTTGGTTGATTAGAAGCTTCTAATCGTTCTTGTAATAGGGATTCTAAAAATTGAGAGGCAAAGTAACTTTGACAAATATCGGCAAGAGATTCTTGATTCTGAACATTTTGCAGATGACTGAGATGAAGAGAGTAAATTCTGAAATAGGCAGATAATAAAGCTGCATCTGGAAGGGGCTTGGATAAATTTTGCGTATCAATCGCAGGAAGATCTGTCGAAAGTGCATAAATCTGTTGGGTGAAATCGGTCATAAAAGCAGGAAATTGTTTTTCTACTAATTTAGGGACTGGATAGGGCCATCCCTTTTCCTTTAAATAAATAGACAGATCTTCTCCAGCCCAAAGCTTGGATTCGATTTCTTGGGAAAGTAGAGCGATCCAGTGACAAGCTTTAAGATCAATCGGAGAGAGAGTACTCCAGTCCAAAGATGTTAGCAAAGCATTCAGTTTGTCTGGCAAATTGTCTGAAGACGACAACACCCAGCCTCCTTGTTTATCCCACTCATGCAAAAAGAGTAAAAAGGAGGAGACAAAATCTTTCTGAACCTTTTGGCATGTCTTCGAGAGCAATTGAACGGGTGGTGGTAAAAGAGAGGCGCTTTTAAGCATTTGTCGCAATTGCATAGCTAAGCCCTGCAGGCGAGCCGCTTCTTTTTCTTTTCGTGTATTGGGTAGGTTTGAAAAAGGAATTGTTGCTGTCGCAAAATAGCCTCCAAATCCTTGGTCATAAATGACAACTTTGTCTAAAGCCCCATTTTTAAAAAATTGCGAATGAACTTCACCATTTGAATCAAATGCAAGTAAATAAACATCTCCTTCCTCATTTTCTATGAAAGCTAAACTGGGAGAACAAACTAAATCCAGAGATACAGGGGCCTTACCCATTTGTGTGACAAGCTCATTTTGATTAAAAATAGCTTGATCACCGGTAAGTTGTGTTTTAATTTTGAAGTTTTTATTGTGCTTTCCTTCTAACAGAATATGGGGATTTTGAAATCCTGCAAGAGTTGAAAAATTAAAGTCTAAAGAAAGGGTTGCCTTCCCATTTTTCCAAGTCATGGGTATTTCAAGAGCTGTTTTTAAGGGCATATGGCATAGCAGCTGATCATTTGTCGTGTCACTGATTGCTACCTCGGTCATATGAAGAAAAAGCTCTTTTGCCAGTTCTTCAACATATGGAGTACGGAATGCATAAATCCGCCATGGGAAAGAGCGTGGGTGATGCAATTTAACCTGTGAACTATAAGGAAGGGGTGAATCTTTGCCTTCCCAAAGATAAATGGGAAATGGTTTCAAACCCGCTATTCTGCCTTGGCTTTGATCGATCCATGTATGGGCTTTTTCAACCGAATGAGGGGCATAGCTTAAAAGCTCAACAGAGATTTCTGGAAATGCTTTTGATTCAGGAGCATGAAGAGTGAGATTTCCTAAGGGGGATGATCTAAGTGCATAGTTTTCTGTCAGAGGGGAGTCTTTTTTTTCTAAATGAACAATCGGATTGTCAAGAGAGAAAAAGGAGTGGCTACCGCTGCCTTCGACAATTTCGAGTGAACCTTGGACCCCATACATATTTTTGATAAACACACCTGCTATAATCATTAACAAGCCTACGTGCGTAATTAAAAAAGGAATATGCTTCCATTTAAATGGCCAGCGATTAAGGGCAGAAACAAGAATATTGATAAAAAAAGCGATCAGCAAAAATTTAAAGACCGGATTTTGGTAAACAAATTGCGCCGCAGAACGGTGAGAATCTGTTAGGGATTCAATCCAAGTTCCTGCCACGATGAAACAAGCAGAGATGGCAATCAAAGTGACAGCAAATTGAATGCTTCCTAAAAATCGGTAAAAGGTTTTGATCAATTTCTTCATTGTCTAGGTAGCTCTTTAATGAGTTCAAAACTATTTGCAAATGCTTCGATTTCAGTTTGATGTTGCTCAACGAATTCCTTAGGTCCTAAAGCCTTAATCGTGTAGTCAGCCAAAGCCTGCTTGAAGTAGGGATCAGGAGAAATCAACAATTTTTGTTGAACATTTAAAAAATGGTCTCGAGCCAATTGCATACACCAGCCAAGCATTTTGACCTGTTCTCCTTTTATCTGTCCGCTTCCTTCGAAATAAAGGCCGACGAATCCTCCCCATGATTGAGGTTGCGTATGTTGATGCAAAGGATTTAACTGCTCAAATTGTTTTTTCCAGCGAGAAATTTGAGCCAAAGGTGGAACTCGGCTTTCTAGTGATGCATTCGGAAAATTATGTACCGTAACACGCACTTCATTTTGTTCCTCTCGAATAAAAAACTCGCAAATGGGTAAAGTACTATCTTGAAGAGATTGAGTGTGGAGCGCATCTTTTCGAATCCATGACAAGGGGACTTTGGCTTGGTAAACAGGAAAGCGGGTCGGTGGGTTTCCATCTTCTCTCCCCCCAATTTCTTGGGTTTGTCGCGGGTCGGAAGGTGGGGGCGTATTGCATCCCCACAGAAAAAAGCATAACAGAATGAAAATCAATCGCGAAGTCATAGATATTTCCTACAATTTAGTCATCTATCTTAATCATTGCAGTTATTCTTCCAAATAAATTTTTTCTGAGTTAAACAAGAATTAACGCTATGTGCAAAAAAATGGTGATAAGGATTGCCTTTTTCTCTGCCATCATTTTTTAATACATAACTTGAGTGGTGATCTATAAAGAGGTTTTCGAAATGACGTCCTATAATGCTTTAATTCAATCAGGCTTTGCTAATTTAGCTTTGATCGACGAAATGTATGCAAAATTTCAGGCAGATCCTCACAGTGTGGATTCCTCCTGGCGTCATTTGTTTGAAGAGGCTAAACCGGGAGCGACTCAAACCTTTCCCTCAGATAGAAGAGGGATCGATCAGATGCTTATCGATCAAGTCGCAGCTGGTGGAGTGCGCATCTACCACTTAATTGAGGCCTATCGGACATATGGGCATTACATGGCTAAAGTTAATCCAATCGCTACAGCTCCGATCGAGGAACCGTGGCAGCTCAAGCTAGAGACTTTAGGTTTTACTCCAGAAGAACTGTCTCATCGTTTTCCCACTTGTGGACTTTTGAATGAAGCCTCTGCAACCCTTCAGGAATTGATTAACTGCTTACGCGAGATTTACTGTGAAAACATCGGGATTGAATACATGGGATTGGAAAATCCTGACATGGAAAAGTGGTTGCAAAATCACATTGAGCCCACACGCTTTAAAATTGAGCTGACATTTGAGCAAAAGCGCTTGATTCTGCAGCATTTAAATAAGTCGGAATTATTTGAACTCTTTCTGCACACAAAGTATACAGGACAAAAAAGATTTTCCTTAGAGGGTGGAGAGACTCTTATTCCAATCCTAGATGCGATTATTGAGAAAGGAAGCCAAGAAGGGGTGGAAGAGTTTGTATTGGGTATGGCTCATCGAGGACGTTTAAATGTTCTCAGTAATATTTTGGACAAATCTTATGCCGATATTTTTTCAGAATTTGATGAAGGATATATTCCAGACTCTTTTGAAGGGAGTGGAGATGTTAAATATCACAAAGGCTTCTCTTCCAATGTGCAAACAGCTACTGGGCATAAAGTGCGTGTGGAGATGCCCCCCAATCCGAGCCATTTAGAATCGGTCGATGCGGTAGTGGAAGGGGAAGTTTATGCTCGTCAAATCCTCGCTGGCGATCATGAAACAAAGAAAAAAGTGCTCCCTATTTTGGTACATGGGGATGCAGCTATTTCTGGGCAAGGAGTTTGTTATGAAACTATGCAAATGTATGATTTGCCAGGCTATTCGACTGGCGGAACAATCCATGTCGTGATTAACAATCAAATCGGATTTACCACGTTGCCGCGTGACTCTCGCTCAACTCATTATTGTACAGACATTGCACGGACATTTCGTGCGCCTGTTTTTCATGTGAATGCGGAAGATCCCGAGGCGTGTGTGTACGCGACTCTTTTAGCTGTGCAGTTAAGGCAAAAATATCGATGTGATGTATTTATTGATTTAAACTGCTATCGCAAATTTGGCCACAATGAAACTGATGAACCTGCGTATACTCAGCCGTATCAATACCAACTGATTCGGCAAAAAAAGCCTATTCGAGAGCTATATCGAGACAATTTGATTCACCAAGGGATTCTAGAAAAACAAATGGCTGAATCTTTAGAACACGAGTTTAAAGAGTCGTTACAAAAAGCTTTGCAAGAAACGAAAATACCGACTGAAAAAGTCAAGAAAGTTAAATCCGAAGATGCAGATGAGTTGTTTGTCACTTATCCGACGGGTGTTCCACAAGATACTTTAGTAGAAGTAACGGAAAAGCTCAGCACAATTCCGCCCGATTTTCATATTCACCGAAAGCTCGAAAATTTGATTCAAGATCGTCGTCAGATGGGAATCGGTCAAAAGTCTGTTGATTGGGGAATGGCCGAAACACTTGCTTACGGTACTCTGCTATGGGATGGTGTGAGTGTCAGAATTTCTGGGCAGGATGTTTGCCGAGGAACTTTCAGTCATCGTCACGCTATGTGGGTTGATCAACAGACGGATCAGCCCTATTTTCCGCTTCAACATTTAAAGGAGAAACAAGGTCGCTTTAATATCTACAACTCGCCACTTTCTGAATATGCTGTTTTAGCTTTTGAATATGGGTATAGCATTGGAAATCCGAAGGCTTTGGTGATTTGGGAGGCACAATTTGGAGATTTTGCGAATGGTGCGCAAATTGTGATCGATCAATACATTTCTGCCGCAGAAGAAAAATGGGGCCAGAAAGTGGGCTTGGTTATGCTTTTACCACATGGCTATGAAGGTCAAGGACCCGAACATTCCTCTGCACGTATCGAAAGATTTTTGACCCTCGCGGGGGATTGCAACATGCAAATTGTCAATCCGACGACGCCTGCTCAATTCTTCCATCTCTTACGTCGGCAAACGATGCTTGCTTCCTTAAAGCCTCTGGTGGTTTTTACTCCAAAGGGGCTCTTACGCCATCCTGCTGCTCAGAATCCCATCCAAGATTTTGTGAATGGCTCTTTCCAAGACATCTATGATGATCCTCGCGCATCAAAGAAAGTGAAAACGCTTCTGTTTTGTAGTGGACGCTTTTACTATGATCTCGATGAAGAGCGCAAAAAACAAGGGGTGGAGGACATGGTAATTGTACGCATCGAGCAGCTGTATCCCCTCAACGTGAAGAAATTATTAGAGATTATAAAAAAATATGAAGGGTTTAGCCGCTGTGCTTGGGTACAAGAAGAGCCTCGCAATATGGGAGCTTGGAACTTTATTCGACCAAAATTGCGAGAAATTCTTCCCTCAACTCTCGAATTAGAGTATATAGGAAGAGCTTGTAAAGCTTCCCCAGCCGTTGGATCATACGCTTTGCATAAACAAGAACATGCCGAAATCATCCAAGCCATCTTTGGAAAGAAGGCAAAGTAAAACAAAGGCACACAAAAAAATGAAAGAGGAAATCAAAGTCCCTGCAATGGGAGAATCGATTACTGAAGCAACTGTGGGAACCTTAATCAAACCGTCTGGTTCAACAGTTCAAGTTGATGATGAAATTTTGGAATTGGAAACTGACAAGGTCAATCAGGTTCTTTATGCTAAAGCATCTGGAGTGTTAACTTTGCAGGTCAAACCAGGAGAGACAGTTACAATTGGTCAGGTCGTCGGCTTTGTAGATACAGAAGCAAAAGCAACACAAGGCTCAGCGTCAGAACCTCAAGCTACTGTTCCAAAAACCGAAGAAAAAGCTCAAGCCAAACCGCAAGAAGCTCCACAGCCTTCACAGGGCATTCGGTATGGAAAAGAGGCGTTTTTAGAGGATGTGGTAAAACCTGAACAAAAAGATTTTCCACAATCTGTGCCTGTGGGAAAAACACGTGAACAAGAAATTCCACAGCTAGAAGAAGAGGCTCCCCCTCCTAAAAAAATGGAAGGGCGCGAAACGCGACGTAAAATGTCTCAGATACGCAAAGTGATTGCGAATCGATTGGTAGAAGCTCAACAAACCACAGCCATGCTAACAACCTTTAATGAGATCGATTTTTCAGCTATCATGGCTGCTCGAGAGAAATACAAAGATGCTTTTCTAAAAAAACATGGTGTGAAATTAGGCTTTATGTCTTTTTTTGTTAAGGCTGTGGTATCTGCTCTAAGAGAAGTCCCCGATTTGAATTCCTATATTGATGGAAATGAGATCGTCCATCGCGAATATTTTGATATTGGAATTGCGGTCGGAACAGATCGTGGCTTAATCGTGCCCGTTTTACGTAATTGTGAACAACTTTCTTTTGCAGAAGTTGAAAAAGATATCGAAGCTTATGCCAAAAAAGCCCGCGAAGGTCGACTCGCTGTGGATGATTTGCAAGGGGGAGGTTTTACTATTACCAATGGCGGGATTTATGGTTCTCTTCTCTCCACGCCTATCCTCAATCCTCCGCAGTGTGGCATTTTAGGGATGCATAAAATAGAAAAAAGAGCGGTTGTTGTGGATGATCAGATTGTGATTCGGCCCATGATGTATGTAGCTTTAAGCTATGATCATCGCATCGTCGATGGAAAAGAAGCCGTGACCTTTTTAGTGCATGTCAAAAATGCCTTGGAAGATCCCTCAAGACTATTAATTGAGGTGTAACATGAACGGTAATACCTCATTTGATGTTGTTGTCATTGGTAGCGGACCTGGCGGTTATGTAGCAGCTATTCGCGCTGCTCAGTTGGGTTTTAAAACGGCTTGTATTGAAAAAGACTCTACTTTAGGAGGTACTTGCCTAAATGTCGGGTGTATTCCTTCTAAAGCCCTACTCTATTCTTCGGAGATGTTTCATTTTTTACAAAAAGATGGGAAAACACACGGAATTGAAATTTCTGATTTGCGTGTCGAATTTTCTCAAATGATGAAACGTAAGCAAGAGGTAGTGACAGGCTTCACGCAGGGCGTCGCGGGTCTTTTCAAAAAAAATAATGTGGAAAGAATCACGGGCATAGCGCGTTTGCTTTCTCCCAATGAAATTGAAGTCACAAAAGATGGTCAAACTCAAAAGATTCAGGCTAGATACACAATTTTAGCCACAGGATCAGAGCCAATTGCATTGCCATTTCTTCCTTTTGATGAAAAGATTGTGCTCTCTTCTACGGGAGCTCTCAGCCTGCCAAAAATTCCTAAAAAATTGATTGTGGTAGGTGCGGGAGTCATCGGAGTTGAATTAGCCTCAGTCTATTCGCGCCTTGGTACACAAGTTGTGGTTGTTGAGATGCTCGATTATATTTGCCCCATGATGGACCAAACCATTCGCAAAACTTTATTGCAGACTTTAAAAAAGCAAGGGCTTGAATTTTACTTAGGTGCCAAAGTCACAGGTGCAGAGGTTGGTAAAGAGCAAGTTGCTGTCTATGTCGAGCATGAAGGCAAAAAACTGACGTTTGATGCGGACAATGTACTCGTGGCCGTTGGACGTCGTCCCTATAGCAAAGGGTTAGGATTGCAGGACGTTGGTGTCCAAGTTTCTCCTAGAGGATTCGTGGAAGTCAATCAGGATTTACAAACGAACATTCCTTCTATCTATGCGATAGGAGATCTCATTGACGGGGCTATGCTTGCACATCGCGCATCCGAAGAAGGAATAGCAGCTGTGGAAAAGCTAGCTGGTTTACATCCTCATGTGAACTATATGGCTATTCCTAATGTGATTTATACGCATCCGGAGGTTGCTGCGGTAGGATTAACTGAGCAAGAAGCAAAAGATGCGCAATTAAAATTGCAAATAGGAAGCTGCCTTTTCAAAGCCAATTCACGAGCGCGATGCATTGGCGATACGGATGGATTGGTCAAGATCATCGGAGAAGCCAATACAGGACGTTTAATCGGAATGCATATTATTGGTCCTAACGCCTCGGAGATGATTGGTGAGGGCGTGATCGCGATTGAGAAAAAAGCCACCATTTCTGACATCGCCTATGCTTCTCATGCTCACCCGACATTGAGTGAGGCAATCAAAGAAGCGGCATTAAATGCCCTGGGACATGCCATTCATTTTTAGATCAAAAGGTGAGAAGGTGGGAATTTCCGACCTTCTCAATCAAAGTCCATTCAATCATTTATTTAATACAGAGACACATGATCGAGTTAACTACCGTTTATTTAAACCCAGCTGATTCCATTTTGACAGAGCCTCATATTCCAGAAAAATATCTCATAAGAGGAGAGCTAGGGCCTGAAGAAATTTCTTTGATCAAAAAAAGCGTGATCGAAGCTAAAAAACGTGTTTTAGAAAAAGTGAGAAGAAAATTAGGTGAGATCAAAATAAGTGATATTCAAGTGACATTCAGTGCCAAAATGAGTTCTGACTCGAGCTTTAATCAAAAAGTTTCAGAGCGATATGCTCTTCAATTGGCATATGAGCTCAATAAGGTTGCAGAGAAAGTTGAAAAATTAAGGCCTGAAATTAATTGGAGAAAAAAAAACGGTGAAATTCTCCCTACATGGTTGGGCATTAATCAGGTGACCCAGCGAGAGGTATCCGTATGGACAGAATGGCGATTTGCTCTTAATTGTGCCGATTGCACTCCAGATTCTGGAGAAAAGGCCTATGCAAAAGCTTTAAGAGCTGAATTGATGGAAGACTCAAAAATTGTGCTAAAAGAGGGTTTTGTAGGATAAGTCGACTAAAGAGAGACTTATCCTAAAATTTTTATGAAAAATTTGTAAGCTCATCGGCTTTGAAACACAACTGAGCTTACAATGTCCCAATACAAAGCACGGAAC
This sequence comes from Parachlamydia sp., assembly GCF_050255895.1. Taxonomy (NCBI): domain Bacteria; kingdom Pseudomonadati; phylum Chlamydiota; class Chlamydiia; order Parachlamydiales; family Parachlamydiaceae; genus Parachlamydia; species Parachlamydia sp. The sequence continues at coordinate 527 of NZ_JBFWIR010000017.1, read as the reverse complement.
TGGTCGTAGTATACCGAATCCCTGAAAAATCATGATAAACTTTCTCTTTGGATTAATGAAGATGCTATTGAAAGATGGCGATCTCGGAAAGATCCCCATTTCTTAGACTCTCCTCAATAATACTCTAATGATGCTATTGAAGGTTGTTTATAGCCTCCCTTATCGCTAGTTAATTGGATTTGTTGAATCTATTTTATCTCCATGGAATTGGAGTTGAAGATTCCTCATTTTACTACAGTAGCTGCCAGAGCAAAGCTATTGGGTAAATATTTCAAGAGATTATCGAAAGAATCTCTCACAGACCTAGTGTTTGATAGTTAAAATCTATTATGGAGAGGCGAATGGAAGGTAAGACAACATGGTAAGCAAAAAAGAAGGCGATGGAAGAAGTTCCATATACGAGTGTGCACTCAATAGAAACAGCAGATTGTGAAGTGGGTCCAAAGCTTTTGAAGAAAGCTCCCAGATCTGTTAAGAGAACGGTTGGGGATGGGGCTTACGATACATTGGATTGTTATAAAATGGCT
>NZ_JBFWIR010000016.1:0-45503 GCF_050255895.1 Parachlamydia sp. | reverse complement strand
GTGTTGCACAAAATCGCCTGTGACCACATTCACCATCCCCGCAACGATTCCACTCGGCAGGCCTAAAAGGTTGGCAAAAGAAATGCGGCCATCACTGTCATCCGTCGTTGAGCGGGGAATTTTAACCTCTTCGTTTGAGGGTTCAGGCGTGAGATCTTCTTCTGCCATCAAGAGGTTAAGGAGCAAAATTAGGCTGGCTAGTAGATTTAGAAAAGATCTCATGTCACCCTCTTCAAAATAAAAATGAATAAAACAGAGTGTTTATATTAAAATTGAAAATACGTGTCAATGTTTTTTTTATAATTTTTCCTAAATTTACTTATTCGATGATGAAGTTTGTCCTTGTAAGCCAATTAAACTAGCAGCTATTTTTTTATAGATGCACACGTATAAAAATTTTTTAGGAATGATGTCTAAACAATGCGTAAATGGGAAATGAACCCTAAATGGTTTAAGGACTATTTAGCTTATACTATGTCAAAATATGGGATGAGCTTGTACGTATTAGGGATGGCCGCGGAATTTGTCGAAGACGGAATTGCAGCAATGCTTTATGGCCCAAAACAGTCATTGCCACGGCTGCGCTTATGGCGATTTTAAAAGACCCCCAAGCGATTGAAAGTACGACTAAGCATTGTCGCTTACCTTCTATCGTTGCAGATGCAGCGTATGAAATTTTGTTGAAAGACAGTCGGGAATGCACCGGCCATTTTTTTATTGATGAGGATATATTGCGCGATAAGGGGGTAACGGACTTTAGTCATTATGCCGTTTCTCCTGGTAATCCCTTAAAAGAAGATTTCTTTTTAGATTAAAGGTTTACACTAAGATGTAAATTCTACAGTTAAGCTTTCGGCGAAGGGGTTTTTAATGAAGATCTGCGGGGCTGTCTGGTGTTGTGCTTCACTAAAATCTTCCTTATAGTATTGGACACTTAGCTGATCTATTCCAGAAAGAGTTTGCAAAACTTTTTCGTTTGCTGAGCCCGTTAAACGATAAGCACTATCAGGTACTCTTATGTCTTCATTGCCGTACAAGCTTACATGAATGGGCTTATCGAATTCTTTAGCCAAAAGTTGAAGTATTTTGGCAATGTGCGGGAGATCAAAATTCGCAGAACAGTTAGCTCTTGTCACAACAATATGGATTTTAGGCACATGATGGAGACTTAAAAATTGGGTATTGGAGCAAAGTCCTTCTACGGAAGCTTCAACATCGTTGCGTAGATCTGTGAAATGATTATCTTCATTAAGAATGAGTTGTATGAATTTGCCGGCGCCAAATAAATAAAATTGTCCGTTTTCTAACAAAGACTGCTTAGCATTAAAAATCGCTTGCCATCCAGAACCGTTGCTAATATTGATGTCGGTAAAGTCGATACTATGGATAATATCGTACATTTTTTCGGGTTCAATCCTAGAAATGCAACATGTGTTGATTGTTACTCCAGGAAGCTTATTGAGCATTTCTTCGAGCTTTTTGGCTCTTTCTTGATTAGGTGGGAGGAGATCAACAAAATCAATCGTAATATTTTTGAACCCCTTTAGAATCAACTTACCGAGGATAATTAAATCCTGCAGCAATCCTCCTGCTCCAAAGCTAGCTAGGCGAAGGGTGCCACTCTTATTTTCTATCCTTTTGTCGATACCGTCTACAATGATTTTCTCGATTTCTTGTCGGTGATTGCGGGAAAAACAGTGGCATTCAGAAAATGGGGTTCCGATCAAATAGTTTTCTCCTCCCTCGATTCCCGTAAAATCCTGAGGATTAAGAAGAAATTCATTAAATCGTTTTTGCCATTTTTCAGGTGTTTCATTTTCAAAGGATCGTTGCAAACGTTTGGAGGCAGAAGAAGCTTTTGCCAATAATCTGGGATCTTGTTGTGGGGGAATACGCTGTGAATCAGAGAGATTTTGTGGTTTAGGATTTACAATCAGTTTCTCAAAGGTGGAGGCAATTTGGCTTATAATTGGGAGAAATTCAGCTCCAGCTATGAGCGTATGCACAATTCTATTTCTCCAATTTCCTTGAGTCGCTTTTTTACAATGTCCGGTAAAATTACCCCAAAGTAAAGCATTTTGCCAGGTGTAGCGGCTCTCATCAAGAGCATAATTAAAATCGGACATGCTATCTCCTTTTATGAAGGAAGAAAAGCTAATTATACGCTTATTTTATATTAAAATCAATTTAATTAGGCAAATTTCATTAGTGGGGAGGTTAATTTAAAAAATGAAATAGCGGCAATTATTTTTTTATCATTAGACCATTAGATCTTTTCAAATATTTTGAGCCTTCCGAGATTAAGGCTTTTTTACTTTTTAAGGCGTGCACAATGGCAGGGTTGATTACAAACGTGTTATAACGCATATAATCTTTAAAGATCCACTCATGTCCATCTGGAAGCCTATCTTTATATTGAGCAGTCCAATCAGTGGCCCAAATGTCGAAATGGTTTTTAAGTAGATGTTTTTCAATATCCCCGCATAGCATTTGAGCGGCGTAAGCCAATGGGGGTTCATCGGTAAGTAAAAAACCTTGTTCCGCAGCATATGTCCAAAAATCTTGTGCTAGCTCACATACCAGTTGAATGGCTTCTCTTTTAATAATAAAAAATCCACCGTTAATATTATAAACCTTCTCACTTGTGATTCCACAATCGTGCATCATGCTCACATATTTTTCTAATGGACATTCCCACCAGGTTTTGCGTTCGGCCGGATAGGAGAGGTCGCATTCAAAAAATGTGTGGATGGGCGTGTCATTCATCAATTCGAGAAGGTTAGGTGTATGTCGTACGAAAAAATTATCTGAATCTAGAAAGACAACATAATCATAGTTTTGGTTGATAAACCATTTGAGAAAAGAGAATTTAAATAAGTAAAACTTTTTATCGAAGGAAGGCGTAATTATCGTTTGGGTTGCTCCTTGAATCGGCCGATCGCTAAAGGCAATAAAATCCTCTTCCATTCCCACTTCTCGAAAGGAGTGAACAAGATTTTGTAACATAATTGCATATTCACCGTCACCTACCGACCAAAAGCAAATTTTCTTCATTTAAGCCTCTTTCATATTCAATAGTAAGAAGGAACTGTATAAATGTCGTAATAGTAAGGAGAAGGGTTATAGGGATAAGAATAATAAATAGAAGGATAAGTATAACTGTAGGGATAAGTATAGTAATAAGCTGAAGAAGGATAATAAGGATAAACGTTATAGGAGGAAGAATAAGGGTAATGAAAATAAGGGGAATGGTACCCACGGTAATAGCCTTTATTTTCATATCCACGCCCATGGCGATGATAACCAAAGTTTCGATTATTATGACCATGTCCGTCGCCATCCCGAGCTAAAGCTTCTGTGGCGTTAAACATATACATGCCAAATAAAAAGAAGAAAAATAAGCAAGATAAATACTTTTTCATATCCGCCTCCTTTGGCACCAAGGCGTTTCATGTTTCATTGCGATCTTATAAAAAAGCTGCAAACGCTCCGTCATCAGTTTTTGGTAAACTGTCACTTAAGGTTGGGTAAAAGCCTTAAATATGCTTTTGAGGATTACCTCCCTTTTCGAGTATAGCACTCAAAAAGGCCCATACCCTCTGGTGGGTGACGGGAGTTGGCTAAACCAACAATGCGTTTGCAGTAATTTCTATAGGCCAAAACCTCAATCAATCGTTCTATCTCTATAATTTTATTATATAATTAGAAGATTAATTTGTCAAATTTTTATTATATCCTTTAACTCTTATGCAAAGAGAGAATTAAAATCCCTCTTCTGCAAGAATTAATAAGAGTAATCATAAAGTCCACTACTATCATCATAATAATAGGGATAGTAATAAGAAGAATCATAATAGGAATCAGAGGGATAGTAATTGTTGTAGTAGTAGTAAGGATATCCACCATATCCTCCACCCCACCAAGAGTAGTTGCGTCCTCCCCAGTCGCGATCCCAGCCTCCGTGATGTCCTCCACCCCAATCTCCATGGTGACCGCCGCCACCCCATCCTCCGTGGCCTCCACCTCCGCCCCAGTGTCCACCACCACCGCCGTGACCGCCACCGCCATGGCCGCCACCACCGCCGCCGTGTGCAGCTTGAAGTTGACTAAATCCAAAGGGCATAACAACTAAAACAGCTAATAATAATAAATGCTTTATTGTTTTCATAATACGATCCTTTTTTTATAAATGAAAAGAATCATTGAGAAACAATCGATTTCTCAATCAACTAAGCTTAGCTCTAGTATTTAATGTATGAAGAAATTAGAAAGGTTTTGAGTATAAATTGAGGTAAAGAGTAAGAAGCCGCCTCATTCATAAAATACTAAAGCTAAGCTTCTGATTTTTATACCTTCTCTATAGGAGAAGAATAAAAACAATAACTCCTTATGTTAAGGATGCTAATAGTATTACTATCAGCTTTTATAATTACATTTTATAGAATTAATTAATAAAGTGTCAAACAATTGATTAATTAATTAGTAACATGCTTTATATAAGCCTTTTAAGAAAAAAGAGCATTTGTGAACTTTTCGGGATCAAATAGTTCTAAATCATCTATTCCTTCCCCAATTCCGATTAATTTAACAGGAATTCCGAGTTGTTTGTGAATATTTACAACGATTCCCCCTTTGGATGTGCCATCTAGTTTCGTGAGGATGAGACCTGTAATCGGGGTGTAACGATTAAACACTTTGGCCTGATCAATCCCATTTTGTCCAGTTGTGGCATCGAGGACAAGGAGTGTTTCTTGCGGGCTTTCAGGATTGAATTTTTTGCAGGAACGCTTAATTTTTTCTAATTCTTGCATTAAATCAATTTTGGTTTGCAAGCGGCCTGCTGTGTCAACAATCACGACTTCAGCCTGGCGAGCTTTTGCTGCACTAAGGGCATCAAAAACGACAGCGGCGGGATCGCTTTTAGGAGCGCCTTTCACAATATCAATCCCCAGCTTTTGAGCCCATACATCTAGTTGTTCAACAGCGGCAGCGCGAAAGGTATCGGCTGCGGCAACGAGCACTTTTTTTCCTTGGCTTTGAAAAAATTTAGCTAGTTTAGCCGTAGAGGTGGTTTTCCCGTTGCCATTGACTCCGACAATTAAAATCACAAGCGGTTCATTGCTGGAGGATATTTCCCTTAAAGGGGAGGCATGTTGATTTAAGACCTGTAAAATTTCTGTGCGGACAGAACTTAATAACTCATCTCCTTTTAGAGAAGAATTTTGTTGAGAAAGTTTTTTAACCTTTTCGGTTAACTCGATGGCCGTTTGAACACCTAAATCCGCCTCATATAGGAGTTGCTCAAGTTTTCCCCATGTTTCATCATCAATGGGACCTTGAAAAAGAGCGCGGATTTTATTGCCTAGAAGAGAGCCTGCGTGTGTTAACGCATTTTTCATTTTCTCAAATGAATTTTTTAAAAAATTAAAAGCCATCTTTCCCTATTGTTTACAAATGTGGTTAACTATTGCTAAGAAATGAGAATCTAGCACATAACGAAAAAAACGGAAAGGGGAAGAACGTATGAATATTCATGAATTTCAAGCGAAAAACATTCTAAAAAAATACGGCGTGCCGATTTCAGACTATGCTGTTATTTCTAAACTAGAGCAACTTCCTCACGTTTTGGATCAGTTAAAATTAGATGAAGCTGTCCTAAAAATACAGGTTCATGCAGGGGGAAGAGGCAAGGCGGGAGGCGTAAAAATTGCCAGAAGTCGAGAAGAGATCAGAGAAACTGCCAAGACTTTGCTGGGGATGAAACTTGTAAATAACCAGACAGGTCCTGAAGGTGTTGTTGCACATCAAATTATCATTTCTCCATTAGTTGATGTGAAAAAAGAATATTATTTGGGAGCTATTATTGACCGAAAAAAAGCGCAGGCGGTTTTAATTGCTTCTCCTGAGGGCGGCATGGACATCGAGGAAGTGGCCGAGAAATTTCCTGACAAGATAATGACCGTCCCCATCAGTTTTAATGGCGATTTAAAGCCATTTCAGCAATTAAAAATCTCTCAATTTATGGGATGGAAGGGGGACATTGCCAAGCAAGGGATGAGGTTGGCAAAAAACATCGCGAAAGCTTTTATCGAAACGGACGCTTCCTTACTAGAAATTAATCCCCTCGTATTGAATGCGCACGATGAACTCATTGCCTTAGATGCCAAGCTCAGTGTCGATGAAAATGCGCTCTATCGTCAGCCAGAAATCGCTTCTTATTATGATCCCTCACAAATTCCTGCTAATGAAGCAGCGGCGAAAGAGTACGATCTTGCCTATGTGGCTCTAGACGGAGAAATCGGATGCATGGTCAATGGAGCCGGCTTAGCTATGGCAACGATGGATATTATTCACCATTATGGAGGCGCACCTGCTAATTTTCTCGATGTAGGAGGAGGGGCCACACAAGAAAAAGTGGCGGAAGGATTTAAGATTATTTTAGCCGATCCCAAAGTCAAGGCGATCCTAGTCAATATCTTTGGTGGAATTATGAATTGTGTGACCCTAGCTGCGGGGATTATTTCGGCTGCTGGAGAACTGAACGTCACCGTTCCTCTAATCATTCGAATGGAAGGGACGAATGTTGAAAAAGGCAAAAAAATGCTCCAAGATTCGGGAGTCAACATTGTAATTGCAGATAGTCTGGCAGAAGCTGCTGAAAAAGTTGTTGCGGCTGTAAAAAAGTAAGGGAGATATTCTCAATGTCAATTTTAGTTAATCGAAAGACCAAAGTGATTACACAGGGTATTACAGGCAAAGCCGGTAATTTTCATACAGAACAGTGCCTGCAATATGGTAGCCATTTTGTGGGTGGCGTAACGCCAGGAAAGGGTGGCCAAGAAACCCTTGGATTACCTGTTTTTGAAACGGTTTACGAAGCAAAAAAAGTGACACAATGTGATGCTTCCATGATTTTTGTTCCCCCTCCCTTTGCTGCAGATGCAATTTTGGAGGCAGAGGATGCTGGTATTCCTCTTATCATTTGCATTACAGAAGGAATCCCTATCCGAGATATGCTGGAAGTTAGCTCGGTTATGCGAACCAGTAAAACCAGTCGCTTAATCGGTCCCAATTGTCCAGGAATTATTACACCTGAAGAATGTAAGATTGGGATTATGCCAGGATATATTCACCGAAAAGGGAATATTGGAATCGTTTCCAGATCGGGAACTTTAACGTATGAAGCTGTGTGGCAAACGACTCAACTTGGTCTCGGACAATCTAGTTGCGTAGGGATTGGGGGAGATCCCTTAAATGGCACGAATTTTATCGATATTTTGGAGCTATTTGAAAAAGATTCCGAAACAAACGCTATTCTACTCATTGGGGAAATCGGTGGAGAAGCCGAGGAACAGGCTGCGGAGTGGATCAAAGAGCATTGTACTAAACCCGTCGCGGCATTTATTGCAGGGACAATGGCCCCACCAGGACGAAGAATGGGGCATGCCGGAGCAATTGTTTCTGGAGGAAAAGGGACGGCACAAGGTAAAATAGAGGCACTCAAGAAAGCAGGAGTGCATGTGACAACTTCTCCAGCTGAAATGGGCAGTACAATTCACAAAGCGTTAAGGTCATCATGAATCTTTTTTCTCCTTTCAGCAAAATATCTGTGCATATTCACCCCGTCTTTTGGCTGCTTGCAGCGCTAATTGGTTGGTTGAGTAGCGGAACAGTTGGGGGGACTTTAGTTTGGACCGTGATTGTGTTTCTGTCTGTGTTGATTCATGAGTATGGGCATGCTTTGACAGCCGTTGCTTTCGGACAACGCGCGCGTATTGAGCTTGTGGCTTTAGGTGGTGTGACGCAAAGATCTGGGACAAAATTAAATTTGTGGAAAGAGTTTATCATTGTTATGAATGGTCCTATCGCAGGATTTATGCTCTTTATAATTGCCAGTTTTTTACTCCGCTTTTTTAAAGGATCTCCGGATAATGTGGGGATTTATGCTTTAAAAATCACGGCAATGGCTAATTTCTTTTGGACAATTGTGAATTTGTTGCCCGTTTATCCTCTGGATGGGGGGCGTCTGCTATCTATTGTGATGGAAGGTATTTTTGGAATACGAGGAATCAAAATTGCTTTATTTTTGAGCATGCTATTTTCGGCTCTATGCAGCTTTGTTTTTTTCATGTTTCGTCAGGTTTTTGCTGGGGCTTTATTTCTGATGCTTACCTTTGAAAATTATCGCAGCTGGAAAAATAGCTTACCTCTGACTCCGCAAGATCAAGATGAAAAAATTCAATCGTTATTTAGAAAAGCTGAGCAAGATGCTGCTTTAGGTAAATTTGACGAGGCGATTCATGAATTTAAGGAAATCCGAAAACTTTCTCAAAATGGAATTTTGCATACTACAGCAACAGAACATCTCGCTGCAATTTTGAGTCAACAAGGCAAATTCAAAGAAGCATATGACTGTTTAAAAGAAGTGAAGGGAGAGTTAAGTACCGATGGAACACTCCTTTTGCAACAGCTGGCTTATCGTGAGGGTGTATTGCGCCACGCTATCAATCTAGGCAATCAACTGTACCAAAATGAACCTGGATTTGAAAGCGCTTTAATTAATGCTCTATGTCATTCTCTATTAGGAGAAGTGCGTCCCGCCATTGGCTGGCTTAACTGCGCGATTCAAGACGGTTTGCCTTTCCCGAGAAGAGTTTTGGAGAAAAAGGAATTTGACGTATTGCGCAATGATGCACTGTTTCAGGAATTACTGAAAAAAGCGGATTCTTCGCAAAAGGCTCTTTAATGTGATTTCTTTAAATAAGAAACAGTTTCCAAGTTTACAGACGAGATCGGCACGAAGGTTGTATAATCCCCCGTTGTTTGATTTAGCCATTTATTTAGCTGTCTTTGCGATTAAATTGTAACGTTTGCTATCAAGTTCGATAAGAATCCTTTGAGTCCTAATTGGATTTTCCGGACTTTACAGCATCCAAGACATCCAGCCTAGCAAAATGATAAAAGAAGCGAGTGTGATAGGCAGTCCTACCCGCATGTGTTTTTTCCAATCAATTTTTATTCCATAGACTTGTGCTTGAGAGATCACGATGAGGTTGGCAATACTGCCAACCAAGCACAGATTTCCAGCGAGTGTGCTAGACAATGCCAATAAAGTTCCATTCAAAGGTGTATGCACAAAAGGGAGAATCAGCATCACAGCGGGAACGTTAGAGATTACATTCGATAAAATCGCAGAGAGTGTGATCAATGGAATAGGTGAAGCGAGATCTAAGTGAAGTTGTTCAAATAGATGAGGGAAAAAATCTTTTTCATGCATATTCAAAAAGCTTCTATTTACAATAAAAAGTCCAATAAATAAGACTAACAGTTGCCAATCAATAAAATTTAACATAGTTTGAGAGGCCATTCGACGGCTTAGCAGAAGAAAGCCAGCTGCAGCGAGTGAAATCTGATCGCGAGGCAGCGATGTAAAAAAGAAGGCGATGAGAAGAAGGATTAATACAAAAATCCCTTTGCAACTTTGCCAAAAATCATAGGAAATCGAGTCAGAAATGACTTCAGGGCCTTTTTGAAACCAATTTCCCTGCACGCTTAGTTTGATAATCCACCAAGTTACAGCCAAGCTCAGAAGGCAAGGAATAAAAGCAAACTGTAAATATTGGACAAAAGGAATATTCAGGACTTGCCCGATCAAAACGTTTTGAGGATTGCCAATCAGCGTGAATGCAGACCCAATATTTGAAGAACAGGCCAAGCCGATTAAAAACGGAATAGGATTTAGTTGTTTACGAAAACAGACTTTAATAATTAACGGAGAAAGAGCCAAGCAAACGATATCATTAATTAAAACGGCAGATAAAATAGCGGAAATCAGGATGACGAGCAGTAGAAAAAGAGGCGGACTGAGTAAGCATTTCTCCATCCGATGAATGAGGGATGTGTAAAAGCCGCTGTAATAAAATTGAGCAGAAATAATCATAAAGCTAAAAAGCATCGACAGGGCAGGAAGATCAACATAATTTGAAGCTTCTGTAATTGAAATTCCTTGCAATTCGATAAAGGCGATAGCTCCAAGGAGCGCAATCCCTGTGCGATCGAGCGCTAAACCTGGCCAAAATCCTAATATCATTCCCAAATAAACGAGAAAAAAAATCGTAAATGCTGCAATTTCCATATTTAATTTTTTGTTTCTGGCATAAAGATTCCAAAGAAAAACAAGCCGAATAATCCGATACAAGCAAGCATCAAAAAACCACTATTAAAGCCCAGCTGACTCACGACATAGCCAGCCATTACATTACTTAAAGAGGCTCCGATTCCTTGCGATAAAGCCATTAAGCTTAAGGAAAAATTAAAACGACCTGTTCCTTTAGCGATATCAGATATCGTAATCACTCCAATGACTCCAAAGATTCCTGCCCCAATTCCATCCAGCAGCTGGATAGCTAGAAGTGCGATAGGATTAAGTGTTAGCGTATACAGGGTGGCTCGTAGTGGTAATATGGCCAATCCGAGCAAAAAAATAGGTTTTCGGCCGATATGATTCATTGCAAATCCTAAGCTATACGCAACTACAACCATGACAACTTGTGCTAAAATAATGCAACCTCCCATAAACAAAGAGCTCATTGCTGCGTTTTTTAACGAGAGGAGCTGCCCAATAAGGGGTAATTGAGCAGCATTTGCAAAATGGAAAAGAAATACCGAGAAGCAAAAGATTAGCAAATAACTTTCTTTCAAAAATTTATAAATTTGAATTGGCTTTTCTTGTCTCCCATCAGAATCTATAGCTAATTCCCGAGCAGCGGAGTGATCGATTTCTTTTGGATTGATGAAAGATAGGCAAAAGACACTCGCACAGGCAAAGAAGATGACAAAATATAAAATCCAGGTGCTCCCTAGTAGGTATCCAGCTAAAGCCACGATGCCTGCTGTAGCGACGTTGCCCGCATGTCCCCAGGTTTCGTTTAAGCTGATTCTCTTAGGTAACTGCTTTCTTCCCACAAGCCCTAAAGTGATTGCAGCAATGGCGGGTGGAATAATAGCCGCTGCTAGACCGATCAATGCCTGGGCAAAAATAACCGTAGAAAACTGTGGGATGTATAAAATAATCAGGCAGCCCAAAGAAATGGCTAAGCAAGAGCAAAATAAAAAGGCTCGCTTTATTTTTAATGCGTCAACAAGTAAGCCACAAGGGATTTGGCTAAGGGCTGCTGTTAAATCCATCGTTCCGAGAGCAAGTCCAACCCAATCTGAGCTCCATTTCAGATATGATTTTAAGAAAATTGATAAAAAAGGACCAATGCCTGGGCGCACATCGGATAAAAAGAAAATCATCCAACTCAGACCAAAAATGCTGCGTGGGGAAGGACGTTTTTCTAGCGGCATGATTAAGTAAATTGTTTAAAGTAAAATCTATTGGTAAATGATGTGATCAAATTTTTCAAGAGATGTTTTAAACAACGACATTAGAAAGCTTTAGGCTGCGCATATGGCATTATTTACAGAATTTTTCTGGAAGTAATGCATATAGTAAGCGTCATTCCAAAATTGCCATTCAAATTGAGAACAATCTTTAAAGGTATCTTCAATACGAGCTAACGTAGAATTTGAGCTTTTATCCGCGATTTCGTCCAAAATAGCAATCAGCTTATCGGTATCATCCGAATACTTTTGGCTGGAATAGGTACTTTTCCAAAGCAGATAGGGATTATCGTCGCCCATTTGACTTCCCACATGATGGCCTACTTCTCGATAAAGCCAAAAGCATGGCACTACAGATGCAATTGCTTCTTCTAGAGAAGCGGTTGTGGCGGTTGCAATGAGATATCTGGGGTAGACAATGCAGGCAGTAGAAAGGTTAGGGGAACTGTCGCAATAACCTTCTGGTAAAAAAGTGTTATATAAGCGGCGTTTGGCTGCAATAGAATCCAGTGCAAAATTCAAAAATATATCGATCATTTGTGGCGTATGTGAACGACCAGCAATGAGAGCCAAAGCACGCGAGTAGTGCATCAGGTAATGGGCGTCTTGCTGAATATAAAAGTGGAAACGTTCCTGACTTAACTGCCCTGAAGCAAGCTCCACGCAAAAAGGGTTAGATAAAATCTTTTGATAGATGGGCGAAATTTGTTGCCAAAGGTGATCTGTAAACTTCATAAAGGACATCCTGTCTTTTTAAAGCGGTAGACGATATAGAATTATGGGTCTTTATTCAACTTGATTTATGGAAATGATCAAACGGAGGAAAATCGATCTCTTTTTTTTCTCCATGATCGTAATAAGTCAATTCGTTCACTTGATCGGTGATTTGTCCGATTTCATACAGAGGTGCTCCAAATTTTTTAAAAAAATCTTGGATCACACCCTGTTTTTTTTGATCGATAGTGATAAGCAAGCAGTAATCCTCACCACCTGTTAAAGCTAATTGGAGGGGATTCCATCCTTTTGTTTGAGCCATTTTTAAAAGTTCTTCTGATAAGGGGATTTTTGAGATATCAACATGGGCTCCTTTATGAGAGCTTTTAATTAACCGTTTTAAATCAAGATCCAATCCATCCGAGACATCCATCATTGCATGCACTCCAGGCTGTGATGCTAGCCATCTACCTTGCTGAATATGAGGAGTCGGGCGAAAATGTGCCTCTAGAAGGATTTTAACTTCTGGTGTGGTCTGTATTTTTTCTTTAAGGGCTTGAAGACCGCCTCCTGAATTTCCCAAATTTCCGCTCACACAAATGCGGTCACCTAGCTGAGCTTGATTACGATATCTAATATGTTTTTGGGGTGCAGAGCCTATTAATGTTAGGTTGATAAAAATGTCTCTCCTGGAACCTACGGTATCGCCTCCTAGCAGTTGAATATGCCATTTTTCACAGGCTTCTTTTATCCCTTGAAGAACCAGGCGAGTCCATTCACAATGGACAGTAGAGGGGAGGGCTAGCGTTAAAAAGGCGAATTTTGGTGTACCACCCATAGCGGCAACATCACTCACATTAACCGCGATGGTTTTATAACCTAAATCGATGGGAGCAATTTGATCTTTTAAAAAGTGTACCCCTTCAATCAGGGCATCTGTGGTCACAAGCCAAGCTTCTTCATTTTCCGCAGGGATGACGGCGCAATCATCTCCAATGCCTACAATGCCATTTTTTGCAGAAAAGCAATGGGAGAGGTAATGAATAATACCTTCTTCTCCCCAGTCTTGGACTTGCATAGGTTTCTCTCTAGCGCGTGGATATTTAAGAATTTTTAAGATACAAATCGCAGTTATAGCACTAGGATCCCCTCTTTTTCAATCGGGAATTTGTGTATTAAAGCACGACTAGCTAAATATCCTTTTCTCTTTTATACTTTTCTTCCGATGTCATCAATCAAGGGGATGTTATGAAAAGAGTTTTAGCGGCTGAGTTGCCTCATTTTGTGGACCAAGAAGTCATTTTAAGAGGATGGTTAAATAACACTCGGCCTTTTGGAAAATTAAATTTTTTGATTTTGCGCGATCGCTCAGGTTTTGCTCAAATTGTGATTCAGGATAAAGAAGTCTGGAAAAAAGTAAATGCGCTGCAGCCCGGTTCCATTTTAAAAATTGTAGGAAAAGTTGCCGATGCTCCGCAAGCTGAGCTAGGCGTTGAAATTGTGGATCCAAAAATTGATATCGAAGTTCCTGTGACCGATGTTCCTCCTGTTGATTACTATAAGCCGACGATTCAATCCGATTTGGATTACATTCTCGATCACAGACCCATTGCTTTGCGCAATCGTCAAATTCAAGCTATATTTAAAATTCAAGCAGAAATTACACATGCTTTCCGTCTTTTCATGCATGATGTGGTGGGAGCTGTGGAGTATTTTGCCCCGAATATCATTGGGGCTTCTTCCGAGGGAGGGGCTGAATTTTTCAATGTCGATTATTTTGGTTATACCGCAACTTTGGCACAAAGTAGCCAGCTATACAAACAAATTATGGTGGGTGTTAATGAGCGTGTGTTTGCCTTAATGCCATTTTTCCGTGCTGAAAATTCTCAAACCACTCGTCATTTGGCCGAGGGAAAGCAGTTTGAATTCGAAATGGGTTTTTTTGAAAATTGGCATGAAGTGATGGATGTGCAAGAAGGTTGCATCAAAGCCATTATGTCTCACCTTGAAAAGCATTGTACAAAAGAGATCGAGGTTTTGGGGAAAGAACTTATCAAAGCTCCGGCAGATGTCGCATTTCCTCGAGTGACTTTTGCTGAGGCGCAAGAAATCTTCTTTCAGCGCACTGGTATTGATGAGCGGCAAGAGCCCGATTTAAGTCCAGCTGCGGAGCGCGAGCTGTGCTTATATGCACAAGAAAAATTTGGGACAGATCTCATCTTTGTAACAGACTGGAAAAGAAGTAAGCGTCCTTTCTATTCTTATCCAAAGGAAGATCAGCCAGAGTTAACGAACACCTTTGATTTGCTTTGTGCAGGCACAGAAATTACCTCAGGTGGCCAACGTCGACATACTTACGAATCTATGGTGGAAGGGATTCTTGAAAAAGAGATGGACCCAGCAAATTTTGAGGATTACCTCAGTATTTTCAAATATGGAATGCCTCCTCATGGTGGTTTTGGCATGGGATTGGAAAGAATCACAATGACAATTTTGCGCCTGAAAAATATCCGCGAATGCTCACTCTTTCCCTCCGATCCCAAACGGATTGCTGGAAACCGGATTAAGGCTAGAATCTTTTTTGGAGAAGAAAGCATTCGCAATGAAATTATTCGTCTTATTAAGCAAGCAGACCTAGCGTTCCAGCATGTTCAGCATGAAGTAACGCCAACTTCTGAAGATTCTGCCCGAGTCAGAGGAACTAAGCTTGAAGAGGGAGTCAAATCGATTATTGTAAAAGGGAAAAGCTCAAAAAAGAATTATCAACTCAACATTCCTTCTCACTTGAAGCTAGATATGAAAGCTGTTGCGGAATTAGTCGGGGAAAAATGTGAGTTCGAAGATCCGGTTGTGATTAAAGAACGATTTGGTCTGATCATTGGTGGCGTACCACCTTTTGGCAATTTGTTAAATGTGGATACGTTCTACGATGAAAAATTGAAAGAAGCTGAGCGTGTGGCATTCAATTGTGGTTTGACGACAGAATCGATCATTATGCAAGGAAAGGACTTACTTTCTCTAGTTCAGCCAAAAATGGGACGATTTACAAAAGAATAGCAAGGGTTGTTAGCAGGAGAACAAGGCCTTCGAGTTTTGTTCTCCATATGTTTAGCTTTCAAAGTGGTAGCATTTTTTTACTGCATCACCGCAATAAAAACAAAAAGAATGGTTTTCGCCTTCGGTTTCAAATGTGAAAATTAGATATTCAAGTTCTTTTTCTATCTGTTTAGGCACTTCGATTTGGAAATTCGATGCATAGATAGTATCTGGAAAGACTGTTGTTGAATCAAAATAAAAATGGTTTAAGCCATATTCCCAGGCCTTGTAGTTATCTTGAATCAAGCTATCACGTTTTTCAGAATCTTCGTCCACCCGTCTTAACGCTTGTTGTCGCAAAGCTTCACAGTGGATTGTTCCTTTCGTAACGGATTTATTAGATTCTTTTACCGTGCCATGAATCCTTTTTCTAGAATCACAGACATCGAAATGAGTCTTGGAATGCTTCTTAGTTTTTGATACATAATCGATTCTGCCTGCATTTTCCGCATTAGCTGTTTGAATGCCCGCATATATAGCTGATGCAAATATTTTCCAATTTTTCTCACTTTTTTTATTATCTATGAGCTCTTTTTTATGCATGACTTTTATTGGTCTTCCAAGCTGATCTGTAACTTTTAAATTTGAAAAGTATAAATGAATTGGGTGATCTGTAAGATTGGAAAAAGAGAAATAAAAATTTGCTTTGTTACAGACAATTTTTTCGCATGTTTGATACATCAAAAGGCTATTTTTTTTATTTGAAATCGTTGCCAAAGCACCTTGAATCAAAACTTCATCTTGAGAATCATATGTCGTAGGTATAATGTAACGATCTGCAAAGCCATAACCCCATAAAGAATAAAAAAATACAGCAGAAATAATTATTCGAATTAGCATACGATGCCCTTTTAATTTGTTTTGAAAACAATGGATTTGTCCATGCATGAAAAGAATGAATTATTTTTTTTGCAAATTATGTTTATTTTATTTTTTTAGTGCAATCTGAAATAATTTGTAGGATTCTAAGCAAAATATGGAAATGTAATTATAGAGAGATGGGATAAAAAACTGGATGGAAGGGATTTTGGAATTCTTTTGCTTTCCAAATGACTTCCTTCTCTAAGATTGCCAAGAAATATCTTTCAGGGGGGGGGTAACCAATTCTCAGAAGCTTTTTCGCATGCTTGATTGCTTTTCAATTTTTTGTCCAATTTCCTCGAGGAATGATCGGAGAAGCATTGCTCAAAGTGGCATAGTTCATGTTGTTTGGTTTAAATCTGACCTTAAAGGAAATTTTTAGAATATCGAAATTGGAAGGAGAAGATAATCTCGAGAGATTTCTTCTCCTTGTGTCGTGTTATGCAACGGCTGGTTGATCTTTGGCTTTAATAGCTGGTTGCAATTTTTCTTCCTCTTCTTCCGTGTGAGTGAGGCTTCCAAATTGTTTTCCTAAAGCTCGCGTAGCTGTAATCCAGATGGCGATAACTCCCATCAAGATTCCTGCGACAAATGGTGCACTACCTGTAAATGTTCCGAAGATCATGAGCAATCCTTGGTGAATCAGAGATCCTCCAGATTTGCCTAAGCGAGAACCAACTCCATCGATTGCAGCTTTTCCTTTTAACTTGAGATCGTGATCTAACGGGATAAAGGCCATCTCTTTCGTCGCGTCAAACACGGAGTATTTAGCTGCTTTGCTTAAGCAGTTTTGGGCGAATCCGAAGAAGACGGAGATTGTCAGAGGAGCAAATCCTGTCAGTGCGAGTGCCATGCCTCCCAAGTGGTCTTGGAAGAATAGGAAGGTAAAGAACCCACCACATGTCACACACATCACGATTGGTGTGATCAACGCTGTTTTAGTCCATCCCATTCGATTGATGATATGTGCCATGAAGAAGGACATAAAGGTGGAAACAACTCCAATTACTGAAGCTAAGTTATTCATGTACACGTTAAAGTCGGCAGGGGACGGATACAACTGCTTCACTTGGTCTTTCCAGACAACTTCGATCAGGTTAATCACGAGGTTGTAAGCCACCACAATCACTGCGATGTAGAGAAGATATTTGGATTTAGAGAGATATCCAAAGCTTTCTCGCAAAGAGAGCTTCTTTTTCTTTTTAAGTGGCTTTGAAGAGGAGTGTAGCGCTGTGTAATTTTTATCATTCAGGACGTTTTTATTCATCCATCTAAAGATGATCATGGCACCCATACCTGAGATAATCACAGCTAAGACAAGTGTCATCATGCTTTGTTCCCAAGGATCGTTACCAAACGGTAAGCTAAAACCGTCAGCTTTTGAGATATAGATAGCGGCTTGTCCTGCGATAATCGCCGATATGTTAGCTCCGGCACTTAAGACCCCGTAAAAACGGCTGGCTTCATTAATCTTTGTGATCTCATTAACAAATCCCCAGAAGAGGACTGTCATGACAATATTGCTCCACATTTCGGAAATCACGTAAAACACGGTGAATGACCAGTAGCGGAACATGGAGATGAGTCCGCGAAAACCTGTGGGAAGATATTGTTCAACAAGGTCAGCGGTTTGATGAAGGTGAAGAGCTTCACGCTGAGGATAGATAACAAAAGCAAAGAGAGCATAAAAAAGGAGAAAGGTTGCCATGACAATATAAAAAACTTGTTCTTGGCTATACCGATCTGCGAGTTTAGTGAATAGATAGGTGAGAAGGACTGCCATTGGAAGCATGACCCAGACTTTAATGAATGGAATCACTTCGGCACCAGAAGCTGTGACAACGACAGCATCTTTCATGTTGCGAAGAACCGTGTAGTTGAAGCAGATGAGCAATAGCATCAACAGAAGGGGGACGATTCTTTTTAATTCATGTGTATGAATTGGCCAAATTATTGATCGAAGAGGACCGAATTCAGAAAGTAAAGGCTGAGTCATAGAACTCCTTTATTTACCATCTAGTTTACTAAAAAAAAGGATAAAATGCAATTAAAAGTTTAAATTGATTTTTATGAATCAATTTAATTAAAAAATAAAAAACGACTTTTAAGACTAAATTCAAAAAAGTCGTTTTTTTATTATTTATTGTCATCTGGAGCTTAAACAGCCTCTTCAATTAACCGAGGTTTAATCGGTTTCTTTTCATGAAGAATCGATTTTGAGCCTGACGAAGTTAATTCATTAAACTGCGCTCCTAAATAACGCGTAGCGTACATCCAGATTGCAATAATCACTAATAAAAATCCAGCAACATATGGAGCACTTGCCATAATCGTTGAAAAAGTGACCAATAAGCTCTGGTGAATCAAGGATCCACCAGACTTTCCTAAACGGGAACAGACTCCATCAATAGCAGCTTTGCCTTTTAGTTTGCTTTTCACATCCAAAGGAACAAAAGCCATTTCTTTGGTTGCGTCAAATACAGTGTATTTAGCACCACGGCATAAGATATTTTGGGCAGATCCAAAGAATACCACGACAGCAAGCGGTGTCGTTCCTAGTGTGATATTAACAATGTGTGAAAGGGAATCCCTAAAGAAGAAGAACGAGAAGAAGCCAATGCTGGTGACAAGCAGAATGATCGGAGTTAACAGTGCTGTAAAGGTCCAGCCAAATTTACGAATCATGTTGCCTGAGATAAAGATCGCTGTGGTTGTTGCGACGATCCCAATGATGGTGGAGACCTGATTCATATAAAGGTTAAATTGAATCGGATCAGGATAAAGTTCTCGCAATTGGTGCTTCCACACTACTTCAACCAGGTTAATGACGAGGTTATAAGTAATGGTAATGATTGCGATACAAAGCATGTAACGAGAACGGAGAAGAAAGCCGAAAGTTTCTCGGATAGAAAGCTTTCCTTTTGCCTCTTTTTCCTGTTCAACTGTTTCATTATCATAAAAACGTGGGAGAGAAAGTACTTTTTTGTGGAGCCAGCGGAATAAGAGCATGGCGACAATTCCAACTACGATCACAAGCGAAACCAGCAAAATAAGTGTTTGTTCCCATGCATCTTGTCCAAATGGCAAATTTGGATTATAGACTGTTTGGCAAAGAAAAACAGATGCTTGTCCAGCAAAAATTCCGGATAAGTTAGCTCCTATACCAAAAATGCCATAAAAGCGTTTGGCTTCATTGATGCGAGTGACTTGATTAGCAAAACCCCAAAAGAGCATAGATAAAATGATATTGCTCCAAAGCTCTGACATGACATAAAACAGTGTCAATGTCCAGTTGCGGAACATGGCAACGAGCCCTTTTAATCCATGAGGTAAAATCTTTTCTAAAGCATCGGCAGTTTGATGTGGGTGTAAAAATTCACGGTTCGGATAGAGAAAGAAGGTGAATAAGAAAAAGAAAATTAGAAACGTAGAAACCATCACATAGAAAACTTTTTCTTGTGACCAACGATTGGATAGCCGAGTAAATAAAAAAGTCATCAAAAGAGCGCCAGGTAGAAGGACCCACAGCTTAATAAAGGGGATGACTTCAGCGCCTGATGATTTAGCTGTGACAACTAAAGTATCTTTCATCGTCCTGAGGACATTATAATCGAAGGAAATAAAAAAGAAAATAATTAACAGAGGAATGAGTTTGAGTAACTCATCGCGGTGAACGGGCCAAAGCATTGCCCGCCATTTACTAAATACAGGATTTCCGTAAGCGGAATTTTCCACAAATGACCCTTCGGTTAAAAATTGGAAATTTTTTAGAAAAAGACGAAACGCAAAATTGCTTGCAAACGACCCAATTAAGGATAAATGCCTGCAAAAAAAGAAAAGAAATCTTAAATGATAAGGCTAACGGATAAGAATGATATGACTGTATATATATGGGGCACATAATTTTCATAAATTCCATAAGTACAATACTTACGGTCATAATTTGTACACCAGAAGATCATTTTTTGCAATGGCTATTTAGCTAAAGCTTTTCATGAAGTTGCATCACTCAAAGCTTCAATACCTGGCAAAGTTCCAAATTCAATATATTCTAAAGACGCACCCCCTCCAGTAGAAAGATGGGTAATTTTTTCGGCAAGTCCAGCGGATTGAAGGGCGGCAATCGAATCCCCTCCACCCACAATGGTAGTTGCGGAAGACTCTGCTAAAACATGTGCGATCGCATACGTTCCTTTAGAAAAAGGTTCAATTTCAAAAACACCAAGCGGACCATTCCAAAAGATCGTGGCTGCATCTTGTAAAATTGTGGTAAAGTTTTGAATTGTTTGAGGTCCAATATCTACTCCTTGGAAAGATGAAGGAATGCCTTGTTCAGTTGGGATAATTTGAACTACAGCATCTTTTGAAAGAGAATCTGCAATGACCAGATCTTGCGGTAAAATAATTTTTGCTCTACCTGATTGGGAGAGAGCCAACAACTGTTTGGCTTTGTCTAGGAATTCATCTTCATGAATGGAGTCTCCAATTGCAAGACCTTGTGCTTTTAAGAATGTGTACGCCATGCCACCTCCTATGAGAATGGCATCCGCTTTCTGTAACAGACTTTCTAGAACCCCAATCTTTGTAGAGATTTTTGCCCCTCCAATGATGGCATAAAACGGGCGAGTAGGTTGGACAAGTGAACTGTTTAAATACTTCACCTCTTTTTCAAGCAAAAAACCGGCTGCGGCTTTTCCAGGAAAATAGCGTGTGATTTCTGCCGTAGAGGCATGTGCACGGTGAGCTGTGCCGAAAGCATCATTAACATAGACATCTCCTAGAGAAGCCAATTGTTGAGTAAATGAAGGTTCTTTTTCAGGGTGTTCTTCTCCTAAGTGAAAACGCAGGTTTTCAAGCAAAAGGATTTGACCTGGTTGCAAATTGGCGGCCAGTTGATGTGTTTCATTTCCTATGCAATCAGGAGCCATTATAACAGGATGATTAAGCAATTCAGAAAGACGGGTTGCACAGGGTTTCAGAGAAAATTCCGCAGATGATTTGCCTTTAGGACGGCCCAGATGACTCATCAAAATCACGGCACCCCCACTGTCCAGAATGTACTGAATCGTTGGGAGGGAAGCCCGAATTCTGGTATCGTCAGTGATTTTTTGTTCTCGATCAAGAGGAACATTAAAGTCCACTCTAACAAGCACTTTTTTACCTTTAATGGGAAGTTGTGAAAGTGAGAGTTTGGACATATTGATCTCCTCAAGCTTTGTGTGAAATACATATTCTGTTATTACTTTTTTAACGTCTTGAATAAATCCTTGTAAAGGAATCTTTAATGGAAGAGAAAAATCAACCCATGCGTCGAGAGTATGCCAAATTGGAATTGAGGCGGAAAGATTTGTTAGCAAATCCAGTCGAACAATTTCATAGATGGTTTCAAGAGGCTATAAAAGAAGAGAAAACGGAGCCTAATGCCATGACTTTATCAACAGCCAATTTAGCGGGACGGCCTTCATCGCGAATTGTGCTTCTCAAGTATTTTGATCGACAGGGTTTTGTTTTTTTTACAAATCTGGAGAGTCGGAAAGCGCGCGAATTGCAGGAAAATCCTTTGGGGGCAATTAATTTTTTTTGGAACACGTTGGAAAGACAAGTCAACATTGAAGGGTCGGTGGTTTTATTGCCCTCTGCAGAATCTAGGGACTATTTTTCTAATCGTCCAAGGGCAAGCCAAATAGGGGCTTGGGCATCCAGGCAAGATGTCGAATTAAAATCAAGAGAGCAGCTTGAGCAGACTTATGCGCAGTTGCTCAAGCAATATGAAGGGCAGCAAATACCTCTACCCCCATTTTGGGGAGGTTTTCGTCTAATCCCCTCGCGTTTCGAATTTTGGCAAGGACGGACAAATAGGCTCCATGATCGCTTTGAATATACGTTTCAATTGCAA
Organism: Parachlamydia sp.; assembly: GCF_050255895.1. NCBI lineage: Bacteria > Pseudomonadati > Chlamydiota > Chlamydiia > Parachlamydiales > Parachlamydiaceae > Parachlamydia > Parachlamydia sp. The sequence continues at coordinate 23,551 of NZ_JBFWIR010000016.1, read as the reverse complement.
CAAAATCAGTGGGAGATTAGACGATTATCTCCTTAGTCATGCGGTTGTAGAGAAAATAATAACGAGCCTTCCTCTTCAAAAAGGACGGAGCTTGTTTCATAAATTTCGATATGATCCAAAAGGCTTAAAATAGGATTTTGTTTTACAATACAGGCTTTCATCCTTAGATTATTTTCTTTAGGATTTGTTGCATCATCATATTTTTGAATGGCATTCATTAGGGCTGTTTTTATATCTTTCAATATCGTGTCGAAATTTTCTGCAGGACATTTGCTTGCCGTTTTTTCGAAATGCTCTAGCAGGTCGAGAATGGGAATGATAGGCGTAAGATTGGGGGGTGTTTCACATTTCGGAACCATGCATAAACGTGCGATGTTATCTAGTAATATAATAGGATCTTTCTCATATAAGTGGTTATCGACATAGAATTTCATTAATTCCGTCCAAAAACAGATTAGCCGGTAGCGGTTGAAAGGAGGTGGAATGAGCAAAATTTTATTTAAAAAAAGATCCCCAAATTTTAGCAAAATCTCCTGATTCTTAAATAATTTATCTGTGTTTATAAGGTCAAGCGAGCATAAAAATTGCGTGATTATCACGCATTCAATGGGCTTGACAGCGAAAAACTCATCAATGTTCACGAGATTATCTAAAATGTGGAAAAAGCGATTTAGAAGCTCTCTCAAATTGTCTTGAATAAGTGTGTCATTGTGAAATAATAAATAGAAAAGTCGGCATCTTACTTGTGCATCTAAGTCATCGCTTGTTTGCATGACAACGAAATCACATAATCTTTTGTATTCATAAGGCTCGAAGTGCAGGGTTAAGTAGCTTAAAAGGGATCTGCAATGAAGCTTTTTTTTGGCAAAGATTCCATTCGTACTTGCCGTAGTTAACATGTCTATGATCTTTTCTGCATATTGGGTAAAAAGTTGTTCATCCCATACAGGAAATAGGAAAACGAAATTGGTCAGTGCAGCAGCGAGATAATTGGCTAAATCTGGAGATTGATGCGTTTCATAGGCACGCATCTGGGAGAGAATGAGTAGATATTGACTTTCAAATATTTTTTTTCTGCTGTGCTTTTTTTCTAAAAGGCTATCCTTGATGATTTCTAAACGAAAAACACTTTTTTCAATTTCAGTTCCCATTGTTTGGTTTTTAAAGAGTTGCCATAGCCTGTTAAAGTAACTTATATCGTTTAAATGCTCTAAAGTTAACAGTGAGTAGCAAAAGGCGGTTCTCCATAATTCTATCGCTTTTCCTTCGAATATGTCATTTAATTTGGAGGCCTTGGATTGATATAGGATAAAGCTTTCTAGAAATATCGGATAATCTCTTTTGGGGATAGACGTATCATGGAAAACCTTTATAAAAAATTTTTGATGTAAATCTTCGTAAACGGATTCCGGCAAAAAAAGTTTTAAAAATGAGATGTATTTATTAACGGAAAAAAGTAGTCCAGGGCTGTCTGTTTCGATACACAATAAAAAAATATCTTTAACTAAATTGGTGTTGACGAGTTCCAGTGCTCGCTGTTTATTTGAGCTTTCTTTGAAAGCAGTTATCAATAGACTAAAAGATAGATCTAAAATTTTGATCTCAAACAATTCTTTTGGCTTAAGTTTATATATTCGATAAAAAATATGCGCAAAAAGGATGTAGTCTGGAGTCGGAGAACATTTCCAGGTTTGCTTAAATGTTATGGCTACATAGGCAAATGTCGTGATGCTTTGCGGATCTAACTTTGTTTCATATACGGCATCGTCTGCTTCAGATAAGCTTTTTAGAAGTTGCCTGAGCGAGGAGTGAATGGGGGCTATCGGCTGAGTATGTTTAAAAAAACTTTTAAGAAGTCTGAAGCATAAGTCGTAATGCTCAAATATTTCATATTTGATGCATAACTGAATAGACCTATCTTTGATTTTTTGTGTCGATTTTTTGGAAAAGTTTCTCAACGTTTTGTAAAAATCGAGGAGGGAAGTAATAGCCCTGATCTTGTGAGGGGATGTGCTTGAATCCAGTTTATGCATCAAGTTCATCAGAATATTTTCTAATTCAATTTCAAACTTTTTGCGAGAACGTATTTGATACTGTTCAATTAGAATTTGTGCATGCGAGAGCAAATATTCCACAAGATCTAAATGGTTGTGTTGAATAGCGGCTAAGAAAATATTTAACAAATGTGGTTGCATTTGCGGAAAGCTTAAAAAATCAAAAGTATGTGTGTTTTCTAAAAAATTCAGAAAGAAATCGAGTTGTTGATTTTGAGAAACATTCTGATATAGAACATTCCACCTAAAGAACTTTCTTAAAGGTGTAATTGCAAGTAATTTTAAAAGACTTTGCAGTTCTTTTGTAGGGAGTTTGGTTTCTAAAAGATGGTTTGCGCTAAGGTGACAAACTTTTGCGAACGAAGAGGTTCGAGGGGATGCTAGAACTGAAGAAATCAAATGGTCTTTTTTTAAAAATACTTCCAAGTATTTAGCCGCCAGTTCGATTTCCTGCGGGCTTATGGAGCTTTCTAAAAGCTGTTGCCATAATTGGATAGCTTCGGAAAATTTTTTCTTTTCAATAAAGATTTCAATTTCGCTGCAAATGGAGTTGTGATTTTGAGCGGAAGTTACTGGGGCATCTGACAGAAGTCCACAATTTCTTAATTGAGAATAAAGTTTCCGGTATTCTTGGCCCATTGCATGAGTGTCTAAGTCTTTAAGCAGCGTGTCGATTGTCTGGTTGAGTAATTCGCTAGCAGGCTCTTTTAAATTTGTTGTTAAGAGCTCCAGGCTAATTTCGTATCGACATTTCGTATACTTTTTTTCTGCAAATAGATTTTGAGTGGAGTTAGAGAGTTTGCAAAAGAAAGGAATAAAAAGAGATTTATCCCCGTCATAATTTTTAGCAATATAATGCAATGTAAAAAGGGCTTCTTTGGGAAATTGCTCAAGCAACCATTCTAAAAAAGTCCAGAGGGCAGGATTGACAATTTCAGGAATCAATGTTGTGCGGGTTTTACGCAAAACGGACATCTCATGACTTTTGGCTTCTCTCAAAGTCATGTTTTTGAGACAATTTATAAAAAGAATGTTTTGATTATACCTGTGAAGATCTTTTCGGTTGTTTTTCAGCAGTTTAATTTTTTGTTCTTCGCCAAAAATATGTAGGCATTCATCGAATTTTTGTTGAGAAGAAAGATCTTTGACAAGTGCAACTAGAGTTTGAAAGAGTGCGACTTCTGTTGGTTTGCGGTTGGGTAAGTTTGTGAGCAAATCAATAAAGATTGAATAACGCAGCTCCAAATTTTCCTTATTTTTAAAAAGAGGGTGATTTTCTGCTCGGTTGGATAAGTTGATAAAAGCAAGTAAAAGCTCATCATTTGCATGCGTTGTGCAAAGAAATAGATAACGAAGAATTTGAAGCGCTTGAAAGATATTATTTTGGCTAAAATGTCGCACCAAGTGAAGGCCCATCTCGAGGATTGGACGATCCAAGATAAGGCTGACTCCTTTAAAGTAAGAAAGCCATTCCTCAGCTTTTAGATTAAAAGTCCTTGCTAGAGAGCGGATATCTTTTTTCCTATACTTTTCTAGGATTTCTGATGTCATCTTAGAATGAGGGGATTGAATCCTTGGCGCTAGGGGCGTGGAATACGAGTCACTTTGCATGAAACATTTAAACAAAAATTCTGAGGTCATTGCGGATGTGGCGGAATGAATAGTCATTTAATAACTCGATTTATGATTAATCTAAAATGGGTTTGAATATGTTATGAGGAATAGGATTAGAAAACTTAAATGGATAAATCTGGAATAAATGGAAACCCACATTAATTTCTGAAAGTAAAAGGTCGGAAAGATCTTTTTTAATGATTGCAGATATGCTTTCTAGCTGCCCAGAAAAAAGCACAGAAAAATTCTCGTTCATTTTAATTTTAGAAAGACTCTCAAAAAGTTTGGGTAGCAAGGATTTAAAACCCTCTCTTTCACAAATTTTTTTGAAAATAGAAATTAAAAACCGGCGATTCTCATCAAGAGTTGTTTCGAGGACTTTTATGGCCTCTTTGTTTAAAATTTCATCTAGTTGTTCGAAAAATTTTGGAGGTAGTGGGGTAGAGGAATTTTTCGACATAAAAAGAAAATAGACTAAAAGAGCGCTTGAGCATTCTATGGGTTTTAATTGAAGTCTTTCACAAATTGTAATCGTCTTTTTTAGTAAGTTGAGTAATACAGAAGATTTTTTTGCGTAGAAACCCCATCGTATATATGTTTTAATCAATTTTTGCCAAATGCATAAAAATGAAAAGCAATTCGATCTCTCCAAAGTATGGATTCCAGCTTTCTCTAAAAAAAGCTGGGAAAATTGCAGAAAAGACTTTCGGTGAGCTTTTGTGGGGGAAGCCGATTTTTTTAAATGGATGATGAATTTTGCAATTGTGATGAATTCCAGTGGATCCATGATCTCAAGAGGGACATTAAATAATGCTGTCATCAGTTTGTAAAGATGTGAAAAATTTAAATTTTGTTGTTTCCGATGCAAAATATATAAAAGGCGTTGTTTTACTTTTATGTTGTTTTTTGAGAGAGAAAATTGGGTAACAAAATAATCTAAATGAGATGCAGAGAGATCCTCAATATCTAAATTTAAATAAGTATTTATCACAACATATTCTGGATCATTTTTGCGTAGAATGTTCTGATCAAAGATTTTTTTTAGACAATTTTTGACTCTATTGAGATGAGCCTCTTTTAACATAGGATGATTTGGAGGGATACTAAAGACAACATCTAAAAAAGCTTTTTTCACATAAGGACAATCTTTTGGTGCGTCATTTAATAAATGAAGATCGAAAGTTAGAAAAAGTTGTGTATGTAAAACATCCTGTTCACTTTTGCAAATATGAAAATTAGAAAAACATTCCCTAATGCATCTGATTTTAAAAGCCATCTTTTCATAAAAATTAGCGCCTTGTACATGTTTGACAAAGAAAATCCAGAAACCGTTAAATGGACGTGTGTTACTTTTTAGATTCCATTCTTTAGGAATGAGCAGAGAGCAGACCAGAATATTTTCCCATAATTGTTTTATTGAAGGATCTGAAAGCTTTTTTAAGCTTTCTTGACATGTTCCAAGGAAGTAATCAAAACTATTTAAAATCTCCAGCATTTCTTTAAAACGATCTGTTCGTTTCAAAAAAGCACAGAGTGTGTTAAAGCAATCAATTCTGAGCTGAACATAATTTTGTGGGGAAGCCAATTGAAGATGTCGATCGGATAGACATGTATTAGCAATAAAGAGGTTTTCGCTGCAATTAGAAGACATCAGACGCTTAAGAATGGCCTCGATAAGAGGGGTATGCTCCCTAAAAGGTGATATTTCTAATTTTTTTGTATTTCTTGTTTTAGAAATTGTAATCGGCGTTCTTTGTTCCTCGAAAAAAAGCAATTTGCCCGCCATGTAGATTAAAGACTCACTTTGAAGTCCAGAACGTAGGCTTAAGGTATAAATGTGGTTGAGCACATCACAGATTGGCATATAATCAATGCGTTTCCCTGTCCAATTCTCATGCAGAAATCCGAAATACTTAAACATGGAAATGCTCATTTCACCAATAAGACTTTTATTCAAATGTTTGGGGCCTGCGCTTTTGAGTGTTTTTAATAGGTTGTCGTGTAGGGAAAGGAATGGATGATGATGAATCTTTGATAAACCAGATTTTAATAATTCCTCTAAATAGTCGAAAGCTTTGCTGAAAGAAGAGAAGTCTCTAAAGTTCACGCATAAATTTAGATACGCGAAGATCAATGTAAATTTGTGGACTTCCCATTGAGTTTGCTGCTGGGTTTGAATGCACTCTAACTTCTCATGAATTTTGGAAAGCAATTCTTGTTGGGGTTTAAAATGGGGTGTCGCAGTGAACAGCTTAAGAGATTGCTGAAGAAACATGACCGGGTCCTGTATTTCAGGATCAACTAAAAAAAAAGCCGAAAGAGATTGCACATGCATATGTTCAAAAATACAGGTGATTAATGAGCTTGTATGTACTTCTTTATGGATGAGCACTGAGCTGGCTTTCTCGGCTAAATAGTCCAAAAAACTCTTTTGTATATTTTTGTGGTGGGATTGTGTGACTTCGTGGATGACTCGTTCCCAAAATTTTGGATGAATGGGAGGCATGCAATTTATAAAGCTGATAAATCCAACAAGGTTGTTGGTACGAATGAGAGAGAACGCGTATGTTTCGCTGATCGAATTCCATCCTATCTCTTTCAAAAATTTTTTGTGTTGAGCCGCGTCTTTTTTATTTTCAACAAATTGCTTAAAATGGAGTGTTGCTTTAATGGTCTCTTCTTCAGAAAGGGGGCAAAGTAAAAGTCGTTTTAAGGTCTTTTCTGCATCGCCTGTTAATTCCATTTGGATACATATTTTTATTTCTTCAAAAAGTAAGTCTTTATAAGCTTCTAAATCGGATTTCTTCAATTGATCTTTCATTTTTGAAATATTATCTATATTTTCACCAGGAAAATCAGAATATTCAAGACGTAAATAGATATAAGCTTGAGACAAATTTTTAATTATTTCAGAATTTTTAAGCTGTTCATCTTCGAGCTCGTTTAAAATAAAAATAAAATGGGAGAACAGGGCGTCTTGATTTCGATCTGTTTTTTGCAAAAGATAATTTAGTAAGATCAAAGATTTTGATGGGTCTTGCTTACACCATTTTGTTATAAGAAAATAAGCAATCTCTGCAAGTGGGTTTTCAAGGATGAAATCTAAGGCTTTAAAGTATAAAACCCAACTTTCCTGATTTGAAAAATCAAAAAGTTCATCTAATTTTAAATGCACAACTTTTTCAGTAGATAGTTTAGCTAATCGTTCAAGTTCTTCAGAATAGATTTTTAGAATATTTTTTGTTGTTACTGAAATGGTCTTGTTTTGTTTTGTCGGATCGTAGACTATGGGTAAATAAAAAGATTTGCTTGCGATCAATGGAGTTGTCATAGTTAGCTCGAATCTAGATATTGGAAGTATTTGTTTGCTTGCTAAGGCGTTATATAAATTTTTATTTTTTGTTAGAAAATAGCTGAATTTTAGATAAAAAGATAGCTTTATCCATTATGTCTGAAGGACTTCTATGTAATTAAATTTTAATATCTTTATTTATTCCTTCCATTTTATTACTGAAATAACTACAATTTTTGCTGTTTATTCAGAGGTGAATAAAAAAATATGAAAACAGGACTTTTTGTTGTCCAAAGTTTGACTTTCTTCAGCTCACAAATGCGTATCCCTATCCGCTAAGCTAAAAAATCCCTTCCTACTTAGTGAATTTGCATGAAAATTTTTGGAAAATAAGTTATACTTGACAAAGAGAGGTCTAATAAAATATAGCGAATTCTTATTCATAAAATTACTTGCCGACCAATACCGCGTCCGGCTTTGCTTTTTGAACTTTCTTCGATATCTTTTGGCTAGATTTCGAATGTTGTGGTCTCACATCTCGTGTAGATCTTGGCATCTAAAACCTAGAACAAAATTATCTGAAAATTTGAAAGGCAGAAGGAATGGTATGGAGAGCATTCCCGTAGGTAGGGTAGATTATGAATAAAATCGAATAGATTGGTCTATAAGGAGAAACGAATGGCGCTGAAAAAAACTGAAGTGGCAAAATTTAAAAAAAGACTAGAAGAGATGCGCGATCATCTGACGCGTATGTTGAAAGGATCGACGGAAGAAGTCAAGAAACCTGACGAAGCGACCGGCTATTCTCAACATCAAGCTGATCAAGGAACCGATGACTTTGACAGAACAATCAATTTGGAAGTAACGACAAGAGAATATGCGATTTTGAGACAAATTGATCGTGCACTGGAAAAAATTCACGATAATACATACGGGATTTGTGATGTGACTGGTGAAGAAATTCCTCTTGCACGTTTAGAAGCAGTTCCTTATGCTTCCATGACTGTGAAAGCTCAAGAAAAGTTAGAGAAAGGTCTCATTTAGGTATGATGAAGTTTAAAGCATTCTGGATTAGTATCGTCGTTTTGATGTCGGATATGATATCTAAGTATTATGCTTTTCACTATTTGCCTAAGCCCTTGTTTGAATCTTACTGGTATCCCTACGGTGGGATACCGGTTTTCCAAGATTTTTTTGGGGTTCAATTTTCACTGAATTACGTGGAAAATAGAGGTGCAATCGGAGGGATATTTGCCGATTTTCAAGAGTATCTGCTTGTTTTCCGCATTCTTTTAATTGCCTCATTATTTTGTTATTTACTTTTTTATCGTTACGAAAAAAAGTTAGAAATCCCCCTTGCTTTGATTATTGGGGGGGCAGTCGGAAATATTGTCGATTATTTTTTGTATGGACATGTTGTCGATATGCTTCACTTTGTTCTGTGGGGTTATGATTATCCCGTTTTCAATTTGGCTGATTCAGCCATATGCATTGGAATTGTCTGGATTTTCCTTTATTCCTTTGTTTCCACTTCACCTAAGTCTTCTACAAAAGCGAATGTATGATGAAGTCTCCTCTGCGTGTTGTCAAGTTAGAGGACGCCATCCCTTTGCAGGCCTCTAAATGGTTAAATTTGCAACTACTCATTAGTAGTGAACAGATGGAGTCTCTTTTCGAGGAATTAGGGTTGTTTTATATCTACTCGATTGGTCGGGTAGTGGAATGTGGTGCAGGGGAAATCTTGCGTGATGACTTCTTAAAAGCTTATAAAGATTATATTCAGACTTTGCTAGCTGGAAAGCTTCCGGACTATCAAATCACTTCTACTTCTTTTTCTTCGATCTTTACTTCGGATTTAGACGCCCTTTATTGCATTCAAACAGGTGAAAACCAGCAATTAGTTCGCATTGGAAAGCCTGTTATTCAAGTTCAAGCCCATACGTTGGATTATTCTCCGCTTGATGGCAAGTTTCGTTCCATGATTTTTGGGCAAGATCATATCCCTTGGGGAATCCAATTTTCTTATCCACAGATTCACCAAGATGGCAAAGACGTTGTGCAAACTCTTCATCGTAAGGATTTAAATACGGAGTTATTTCGTCGCTTGCAAACTTGGGTGCGTTTAAATACAATACCGACAGCTTTTTCGGTTGATGAAAAAAAAATCAATGTACCGGTGAGAATCGGAAAAGATTGTTTTTCTTGGATCAACCAACACTGCCAACTCGTGAAAAAAAATCTTAGAGTGATTGTTTAGATTTAACAAATCGGATGTGTTCCCGATGGATATCTTTTTTCAAACTTCCTTACATCCTAATCTTCCTCTTACGGCTCCGATTGCAAATATAGCGCATCGTGGAAATTCTAAAGATGCTCCAGAAAATACTTTGTGCGCTTTTCAGCAAGCACTGGATATCGGCGTGGACTATATCGAAATAGATGTGCATTTAACGAAGGATGGAATTCCTATTGTTATTCACGATCTTTTTCTTTCACGGACATTGCCACATGCTAGGGGCTCGGTCGCAGACTTTAGCTTTTCAGAACTGCAAAAGTGGGATGCTGGCATATGGTTTGATCCTAATTTTGCAGGTCAAAAAGTCCCTTCTCTGGAAGATGTATTGGTTTTATGCAGAGGGAAATGTGGCTTGATGGTGGAGATTAAAGAGGGCTCGGCTTCTCCCAATGAATTAGCTGAAGTTGTCTTGAAAATCATTTCGGCAGAAGCGAATAAAGTTGTGGTAGGATCTTTATCATCAGAAATTATGAAAGCCTTACGAGAAAGACAGTCTTCCCAGCCTCTAGTTTCGATTATTGAGGAGGAGAAAGAGTGGCAGCAACATGTTCAGTACGAACCCGACATTGTCGCCATGCACTATGGATTGATCACCCAAAGAATGCTGAGTCTGTTAAAGCAGATGAAAAAGAAAGTGTGGGTGTGGACTGTAGATGATCCTGGAATGATGAATTATCTTATCCAAGCTCACGTGGATGGCATTATTTCGAACTGTCCACGTGAACTTAAACAGGTATTGAGTTTGCGCTAGATTTTTTTGGCTGAGTGACTGTCTGCATAACGTGCGATTGAGCCAAGCTCAGCTTCAATGCTTAGTAAGCGGTTATATTTCGCGACTCTGTCCGTTCTGCACAAAGACCCTGTTTTAATCTGGCCCGAATTTGTAGCCACGCAAATATCTGCAATGATGCTGTCTTCTGTTTCACCCGAACGGTGAGAGATGACTGCGGAATAAGCGTGTGTTTGGGCGAGCCGAATCGTCTCTAACGTTTCTGTTAATGTTCCAATTTGATTAACTTTGACTAAAATAGAGTTCGCAATTTTTTCCTCGAATCCTTTTTGTAAAAATTTAGGATTCGTCACGAAAATGTCATCGCCAACGATTTGAATTTTTTTACCTAATTTTTCTGTTAAATACTTCCAGCCATTCCAATCATTTTCGTCCAGGCCATCTTCAATGGAATCGATCGGGTATTGATTGCAAAGGGATGCTAGGTAATCCGTCTGTTCTTGTGCCGATCGCTCTGCAAAAGTTTGTTTTTGCCGCTTCTTTTTCTTTTCGATATAGGTCTTATTGGCTTTATCATAGAACTCAGAAGCTGCACAATCCAAGGCTAGTGTCACTTGCGAGCCAGGATGATAGCCTGCTTTTTCAATGGCCGCTAAAATATATTCGATGGCGGCTTCATTAGATGGCAGATTAGGGGCAAATCCGCCTTCATCGCCAACGGAAGTCACATGCCCATCTTCTTTTAAAATTTTTTTCAAAGTGTGAAAAATTTCAGCTCCCCAACGGATCGCTTCACGAAAAGAGGGGGCGCCAGTAGGGCGAATCATAAATTCTTGAAATTCCAACGAGTTGTCTGCATGGGCACCGCCATTCATAATATTCATCATAGGGCAGGGGAGAATATAGGTGTGGCTTCCGCCAATGTAACGATAAAGGGGTAAATGCGCAGTGGCGGCTCCGGCGCGAGCTAATGCTAAGGATGCACCTAAAATGGCATTTGCACCAAAACGTCCTTTATTTTCAGTCCCATCGGTAGAGATCATGAGCAAATCTAATTCTGTTTGATCATAGACGTGTCTTCCAATCAAGATCTGCGCAATGGGCCCGTTCACGTGGGCAATCGCTTGCTGGACTCCTTTCCCATGGTAACGAGAGGGGTCGTTGTCGCGTAATTCAACGGCTTCGTGTTCACCTGTAGAGGCTCCAGAAGGGACGGAGGCTTTGACTACGATATCTCGATCGGTTGCTAAGGTGACTTCAAGGGTTGGATTCCCACGAGAGTCTAGAATTTCAATCGCTTTAACAGATCGGATGTAAGCCATATTTACCTCACTTTGTGTTTTAAAGATTCAACGGCGCAAATGTTTTTGTGTGATGCTATGCAAAAGGTCGTGGTAAGATTCAAAGCGCAGAAGAGAGATTTTGCCTTCTTCTACAGCCTGAATGACAGCGCAATCTTCTTCATGTAAATGGGAGCAGTTCGGAAATTTGCATGTGCGTCCAACCCGATAAATTTCAGAGAAGTAGCTTTCTAATTCATTTTGGTCCAGGTCCCAGACTCCAAAGCTTTTTATTCCAGGTGTATCGATGCACCATCCCCCAAAATCGAGTGGCATAAGATGTGTTGTTGTTGTCGTGTGAGCCCCTTTTTTAGTGCGGTGCACGATTTTCCCGATACGCAAATCAGATCCGATCAGAGCATTAATCAAAGAGGATTTTCCTACGCCTGATTGACCAGAAAAAACGGAAGATTTGTCGCGCATTTGTTCTTTTAATGCCTCAATACCTTCTCCTGTAACCGTGCTTACAGGGATAACCTTTAAGCCTGCTTGACGGTATCCTTCTAAAAATGTCTCAAAAAGAGCTTTTTCTTGCTCGAGTATGGGATCTTCAGCATCTGATGTGGAGAGCAGATCTATTTTATTTACCACAATAATGGGCGTCATTCCCCCTTTTTGTGTGGCAATAATATAACGATCTATTAATGAAGGTTTTAGCGGGGGGCTCAAAACGGAAGCTGTAATTAATACTTGGTCAATATTGGCGGCGATAAGCTGTTCTTTGCGCCTGGAAAGGTTGTCTGCTCTTGATAAGATTGTCTTGCGAGGTTCAACATGTGCAATTAAACCCTCTTCCGGAGTAGTTTTTTCAAAAAGAACAAAATCGCCAACCGTGACTAAATTTTTTGCTAATCCTCGTTCTTTTTTCAAAACTCCACGTAAGGTACACAGAAATTCTTGGTCGCCACTAGCGACGAGGATTCCCTGTGGAACAATGGAGATGACGCGACCTTTGTCTAATTCATCTCTGGAAAATTTTGCATTACGCTGTTCAGCTAATTGTTTTTCATGCTTTTCCCGATCTGTTTTTTTATACTTGGAGCGATCTTTTTGAGAGGCGAGTTTTCTTTCTAGACGGTGTGCTTTGCGATCATTACCAAAATATTCATCTTCGATTGGGCAAGCAACCCATTTTTTTTGACGTTTTTTCTCTGAATTCATATCTGACTAAAATAAGGGTTAAATAAATGTATTTTAAACCAAAAATGGGTCGAGATCAAGAGGAATAACAAGAAAGCATTCATTAGATGAGAATTATAGAGCCTATAAAAAGGCCCTAATTCATTAGATCGATTAATGCTTTCTTTTTAAATAATATGTACATTCTTTTAAATGTCTTTCACATTCTTTTTGATAATGATGAATTTCGATCAGATTTCCTTTAATCAGTATTTTATAATGTGCATTTTCTTCTAAAGAGAGCATGAAAAGAAAATGAGCTTTATAAACAGATAAAAAACATACTATGTTTTCGAGTTTTCTTTTGACTACCGCAACGTTTTTAATGTCTTTGGTTAATTCATCTAAAGCATGCACATTTCCCAATTCGTGATTCATTGTGTTTTCGACATCCACCATGCCTTGCAAAATCATCTTTTCTTTATCGTGACTTAAGGGGGCGAGCTGTTCTCTGATCACATCTCTGATCACAAGATGGTGAAAGGCGTGGCAGACAGATGTGCAAATGCTTGATTCTTTTTTTAAAAAACCAAAGATATAAATTTGAATCGATTCTGGTAAGACTGTAAAAAAAAGAGATTGTGACTGTGAGGCGGATAATGGTTCAATCTGTGTTATATTTTTGCTGGCCAGATCTCTTTCCCTGGAAATTTCTTGGGTAAAGTGATTTCGGTCGTTTTGGCCAGGAAGGTTCGTCGCTTGAAAATGCATTAGGAGGCGTCTGTAGTCTACGTAGTCGTTCAGCTGCATGGGGTTCCCTTTTGTGTTGAAGAAATCGTCTGATTTGATATCCTGATATATTTTCAGAGGGATTCATGAGAAAATATATTTTTTGGATACTTTTACTATTTAGCTATCCACCCCTTCAGTGTCAAAGTAATCTCCCAAGATTAGATGAGCTCTCCATAGAGGAGAAAGTCGGCCAGCTTTTGAGGGTGCATTTTTACGGGACAGAGGCTAATGGGGATGCAAAAAAACTCATTCAGGATTTTCATATTGGAGGAATCATTTATTATGAGTGGGCTAATGGATTAGCGGATGCCCAGCAAGTGCAAATTTTAAGCCGAGGGCTGCAGTCTTTGGCGCAGGAACGGGCTCATCCGATTCCTTTATTCCTTGCGATTGATCAGGAAGGGGGCGTGGTTAATCGATTGAAAAACGGTTTTACGCAATTCCCAGGAAATTATGCTTTAGGTCAAATAAAAAAAGCAGGGGATGCCGAAGCTTGTGCTTATGCCACAGGATTGGAATTAAAGAGTGTGGGGATTAATGTAAATTTGGCTCCCGTTGTTGATGTGAATTGTAATGAGAAAAATCCGATTATAGGTATTCGGGCTTTTGGATCATCACCCAAAGATGTGGCTTCTCTCGGAAAGGAAATGATGGAAGGATTTCGAAAATCCTCTATTTTGTCCGTATTAAAACATTTTCCTGGTCATGGTGATGTTGAAGTTGATTCGCATCAAGCTTTACCTTGCCTGAACAAAACAAGAGGTGAATTAGATCAGGTCGAACTATATCCTTTTCATCAACTTCTCCCTCTTTCGGAGGCCGTGATGACATCTCATTTGTTTGTGCCCGCGCTTGATGCAAAAACATGTATCACTTTTTCATGCGATGCTGTGACGCAAGTCCTTCGAAAAGAGATGGGTTTCGAAGGGGTGATTTTGACAGATTCTTTGGCTATGCAAGGATGTTTAGGGCAATCTCAAGGTGTCGTCGATGCTGCCATTCAAAGCTTTAAAGCGGGTCATGATGTGCTTTTATTGGGTGGAAAGCAGCTGTTGGGAGAAGGAGGGGGATTTGAAATCACGATCGATGAGATTGCAAAAATCCATCAGACCCTTGTGTTTTTAGTCCAAACGGGAGAAATTTCTGAGCAGAGACTCGACGCATCTGTTCGGAGAATTCTAGCAGCCAAAAAAATTTATGCATGCCAAGATCTTGCTCTATCATTTGATCCATCTATTCATCAACAATTGGCACAAAAAGTAGCGGATACTGCCACAGAAGTTAAGTATTGTCAGCTTCAAGAAAAAGTTAGTTTAAAGACTCAGCGCATCCTTCTTGTGTCACCTTCTATTTGTCAGGAGGCAATAGAAAAAAGTGACTTAGTGCACTTAGCTCCTTTGACAACCCGGTATTTTTATGATTCATTAAGTCCTGAAAAGGAAGCGTTTGATGCGGGGGTAGCCTTAGCTGCGCGGTCCGACTTATGCGTATTCTGTACTTACAATGCATGGCGATATCCGCAACAAGTCACGTTTGTTGAGGCATTGATAAAAGAGGGGCTTCCTGTTATTGTGGTTGCAGGGCGAGATCCTTGGGATCAAACTTTATTTTCAAAAGCATCGATTGTCATTTGCACTTACAGCCCTGTTTGCTGCTCTTTTAATTCTGCTGCACATTTAATTCGCCAGGAGTATCAATGCGCGACTACAAACCCTTAATTTTTTCTGTTTTAGGACTTTTACTTTGTTTTGCTTTGCCAAATCATGCTCTTGAAATTTCTCCTGAGCAGGCTCGCCAATTGGGTGAGCAAATTTGGAAGAATGAATGTAAAAAATCGATTGCGGGTTTAACGTCTTGGAATGCAGGGGAGGAGTTTGCTTCGCTTGGGATCGGGCATTTTATTTGGCACCCCAAAGGTTCTGATTCTCCTTTTAAAGAATCCTTTCCAACTCTAATCAAGTTTTTGTGTAAGCAAGGGATTGCGCTTCCTAATTGGTTAATGCAAGCAGACGGATGCCCTTGGAAGACGAGAGAGGAATTTCTTGCGGCTCAAGATGAAAAAAAGCTGACGCGTTTACGTCAGCTTTTACTAGAAAATATTGATCTGCAAATTTATTTCATGTTCGAGCGTTTAGAAAAGTCTCTGCCCATTCTAGTTGAAAACCTAACTTCTGAAGAGCAAAACAAAATTCATACGCAATTTTGTCAATTAAGTGAATCTGTGACGGGAACCTATGCATTATTGGATTATGTAAATTTTAAGGGAGAGGGTGTTTCTCCTCAAGAAAGATATCAAGGAATTGGATGGGGGTTACGGCAAGTTTTGCTTGGTATGAATCCATCTTCTGAGCCTGTTAAAGAATTTGCGCGGAGTGCGAGTGCTGTTCTTAAAAATCGCGTGGAGAATTCCCCTCCGCAAAGAAATGAAAAGAGATGGCTAGAAGGATGGCTAAATCGTGTCCAAACCTACGTCACCTATTCTGCCAACGGATGAAATTGTTTTATCTAGGGAGTTGCATTTCTAGGTTGATTTATATGTTGCGACTCTCGTATGATAATGCTAACTATGAAAGTTTAGAGTGATTTTAAAATAATTGTAAACTAAATCACCCCTGACTTAATAAGCATTTATGCAAGATAAATTTAAAAAGTAGGTTAAGGTTAAATGACAGTTGTTAAAGTGCGGGTGGGAGAACCCCTTGATAAAGCTCTTAGAGCTCTTAAAAAAAGACTCGACAAAGAAGGCGTCATGAAGTCTGTTAAAGCCCATCGTTTTTATTCTAAACCATCAGTAAAAAAACGAGCTAAGTCTAAAGCTGCCTTAAAATATAAAAAGCAGCGTTAAAAAAAAGTAAGGCTGTCAGATAACGCTCATGTCGGTTTATGCGGCCTTTTCTTAAATTTCTCTCTTATGATCGAGGAGATAAATTGGGATGTCATTCAGCCCTCTATAAAGATCAAATTTCCAATTAAATCCAAATTATAGCGTGACATGGGTACTTATGTACTGCCAACCGCTCATAAGTGTGAACCCACTTGGTAATAGCATATGTCAGATTATTACAATACTCTAGAAGTTCAGCGAAACGCTACTCAAGATGAGATAAAAAAAGCCTATCGTAAAATGGCTTTGAAGTACCATCCAGATAAAAATCCAGGCGATGCAGAATCGGAAAAAAAGTTTAAAGAGATTTCCGAAGCTTATGAAGTTTTAAGCGACACCAACAAACGACAGTTATATGATCGATACGGAAAAGAAGGTGTTCAGGGTGCTTCTGCAGCTGGGGGGGCAAGCTATTCTTCCATGGAAGAAGCTTTGCGTACCTTTATGGGTGCTTTCGGTGGAATGGGCTCTGATTCGATTTTTGATAGTGTATTCGGTGGCGGTGACTTTGGCGGAGGGCATGGCGGTGGCCAGGGAGCCAGACAAGGTGCAAGCAAGCGGGTCAATATCACGTTATCTTTTGAAGAAGCGGCTCGCGGAGTTGATAAAGAACTCGTTGTCACAAACTATGTGACTTGTAAAGAGTGCGCAGGTAAAGGTGCTAAATCCTCTGCAGGCATAAAAAAATGTAATCGTTGTGGCGGTGCTGGACAGGTTTTTGAACAGCGTGGTTTTTTCAGTATGTCTATGACTTGTCCTCAATGCCATGGTGAGGGACGCATGATCGTTGATCCTTGCTCTGACTGTCGTGGAAGCGGTCTTGTTAAAGAAAAGCAACACGTAAAAGTGCATATTCCTGCTGGTGTTGATACGGGCATGCGCTTACGCATGAGTGGTTATGGAGATGCTGGTCAGGGTGGAGGCCCTCCCGGAGATCTGTATGTTTTTATCCAAGTCGAAGCCCATGAAATTTTTGAACGAGATGGCAATGATCTATTGCTCGATTTGCCGATTAGTTTTACGGAAGCTGCATTAGGTTGCAAAAAAGAAGTGCCTTCTTTATTAGCGCATACCTGTCGAATTACCATTCCTGAAGGCACCCAAAATGGGAAAGTTTTCCGAGTAAAAGGGGAGGGTTTTCCGAATGTCCATGGACAAGGAAAAGGTGATCTTTTAGTAAAAATTTTCGTCGAAACCCCGACAAAACTCAGTAAGCGAATGAAAGAGTTACTCGAAGAGTTTGCTCAATTAGAAGATGCAACCAATCTTCCTACTCGCAAAGGCTTTCTAGATAAAATTAAGGGGCTTTTTCATTAAGAGTGACTGTTAGCCATACGCATTTTTAAACCCTCAAGTAAGTTTTTTAGACTATTTGAGGGTTTTTTATTTATCGTGTTAAGGCAGGATGCTCACTAAAATAGATTGGCTTACTGCTTTTATGCTGAAGAGCGATGCTAATATCTAGTTTAATTCCTCTGTTTTGAAGAGCTCCTTGCACAACTTGAAGAGCTGTTTCCGGCGTGTTACATTCACTCGAAAGGTGTGCTAAATGCACATGTTTGAGCCCTTCATGCGCAATATCACACAATAATTCCCCACAGGCTTCATTTGAAAGGTGACCACTACGGCTTAATACGCGCTGCTTGTAAACCATCGGTCGTGGAGAGGCATGTACCATAGAGGGTTGATGATTGGCTTCGACATACAAGTAATCGCAATTTTGTAATTGATGGCGTACAAGTGAGGTGACAAAACCTAAATCAGTGCAAAACCCTAATTTCAATTGATCTGTTTTAATGGTGAAGCCGACCGGATCGATCGTGTCATGTTGGATACTGAAAGGGTGAACTTCCAAATCTCCAAAAAGAAATGATTCTCCAGTTGTAAAGATTTTAAATTTTGGGCAATCATGGAAGCATTCTACAATCCCCTTTGCAGTTTCATGATTTGCAAATACGGGGATTCCTAATTTGTAAGCTAAAACTCTTAGTCCCTGAATATGGTCCGTATGTTCATGGGTAATAAAAATCGCATCAATGTCCGTTAATTCGACATTCAATTGAGCGAGCTCTTCTTTAATTCTTTTTCCACTAATACCCGCATCAATCAAGATTTTTGTATGGGGCGTTCCAACATAGATACAATTTCCTTTGGAACCTGAAGCTAAGGGACAAAAACCTTCCATTTGAAACCATGAATTTAAGAGATTAAACCAGCATTTTTAGCATACATACGGAATCATTGGAAGGATAAAGGGCGTTTTTTTAACAAGAATCGGTTTTTAATTATTATGTTGACTTAATTTGGTGCTAAAACATATTCTGCGTTGAAAAAATCAAAAAAAAGTTAGTTGGGTAAATATTACTTGAATAGGAGACTATGATGACGAATTCCCCAAAAATAAGTTTAAAAAATGGCGAAGAGCCAATTAATAATCGTTTAGATGCTGTAGCAAAAAGCATGCAGAAAGGAAAATGGCTTTCTTCAGAGCTACAGGTTGTATACAACGGACGTTTATGGAGAGCATTTAGGGGGTTTTTAAAGTTATTGGGTTTTAAAATTGACCGTAGAGATTCTGTGCATATTGCTGAAAAATTACACGATTATATCAATTCAAATAAAGATGAGTTAATAAAAGATTTTAGTCATGTAAATCAAAATAGCCAAAATCTTGAAATTATCTTAAATAGAATCCTCCCTCTAAAAATTAGAAATCGAAATGATTCTGTTGGAAAATGCTATAAAATGCATTTTGAAAAATGCAAGGCGCTATTTAGTCCTGAGGAGTTAACAAAACAGAAGCTTGCTCAAGAAGCGGCCCTGAGATTA
Organism: Parachlamydia sp.; assembly: GCF_050255895.1. NCBI lineage: Bacteria > Pseudomonadati > Chlamydiota > Chlamydiia > Parachlamydiales > Parachlamydiaceae > Parachlamydia > Parachlamydia sp. Next base: position 4,601 of record NZ_JBFWIR010000016.1, on the reverse strand, counting down.
CAAGAAGAATTAGCACAAAAAGCTGCAGAAGATCAGCGAATTGCGGAAGAGCAAGCTAATAAAGAAAAAGAGGAAAAAACAGGCCAAGACACTCAAGAAGGTGAAAAAACTGAACCAAAGGCTCCTGAAAATGAACCTGTGGGAGGGCAAGCTGGTGTTCAAGAGCAAGCGACAGACGATGAAAAAAAAATAGCAGAAGAAGAAAATGCTCCGGAAGCTGAAACAGAAAAGGAAACGAAAGCACAGGAAGAAAAATCAGAAGCAGAGACTTCCAATGAAGCTGAAACTCTGCAAGAAGAAACTGAAGAGCAAGCCAAACAAAATATTATAGCTAATTTTGAGGAAGAAATAGCTTCAGACACTCAGCAAAAAGCTGAAGTAGAAAAAGCGGAGCAAGCTGAAGAGCGACGAATTGCGGAAGAGTTAATCATAGGTGATTTAGCTAACGATTCCTCAAAAGAAAATTTAGAAGTTGAGCAAAAAGATGGCGCGACTCAAGTAGAAGCGAAAAATCACGCTGAAGAAGGCCTTGTAAAGCAAGAAGAAGAGCGTGTAGCAGCTTTAGAAGCCCAACAAAAAGCTGAGGAAGCAGCAAAAGCTGAAGAAGAAAAAAGACTTGCCGATGGGCAACTTGCAAAGCAAGAAGAAGAGCCTGTAGCAGCTTTAGAAGCCCAACAAAAAGCTGAGGAAGAAAAAAGACTTGCCGATGAGCAACTTGTAAAGCAAGAAGAAGAGCGTGTAGCAGCTTTAGAAGCTCAACAAAAAGCTGAAGAAGCAGCAAAAGCTGAAGAAGAAAAAAGACTTGCCGATGAGCAACTTGCAAAGCAAGAAGAAGAGCGTGTAGCAGCTTTAGAAGCCCAACAAAAAGCTGAGGAAGCAGCAAAAGCTGAAGAAGAAAAAAGACTTGCCGATGAACAACTCATAAAGCAAGAAGAAGAGGAAATCAATGCGGAAGTACGTATAACTAGAAAATCAGGGGTTTCGCAAGATGAACCAATTCCTGCAGGTAACAAGAGTGAAGTGGCGCAGCAAGTTAACCAGGATGTTTCAAATGGTGCAGCTGTTGTGATTGAATCCTCAGTTTCAGAGGCCAGTGAGAAAAGGGAAAAAGATCCCGTTCAACAGCTGGAAAGCGTCATTGAATCAGCGCGTGAGTTTTCAGAGGAATTAGAAAACGCTAAAAAAAAAATTCCTGCTTAATGGCTGAGGATCCATATCGAAGTATGGATCCTTTAAAGCAGATCGTAAAGGCTGAAGAAGAGCTTAAAAAATTAAAAGAAGAACAAGATAGTTACGAAAGAGAACAAAAACGTATAGAAGATATCCAGGAAAAGATTAAAAAATTCCAATCTGAATTGGAAAACTATGTGGAAGATGGAGAGGCTCAATCAAATGTTTCTCCTCTCGCGCAAAAGTTGAATGAGGAGTTAGTTCACGATGAGCAAATAATTCAATCTTTGACAGCTCAGGGAAAATTTGATGAAGCCAAACAGGTAGAAAAGCATCAAAAAAAATTATTAGAGGAGGAGCTTAAATTACTGTCCTCAGCCCCAGTTTCCGAAAAAACACCTTTCTTTGAAGAGTCAATTCAGCAACATCACGAAAAAAATATTGATGATTTTATAAATCTAGCTCTGTTAGCACAGCGAGAAAATGATAAGGGAACAGAACAAGTCAATGCGCTATTAGCACAGTTAGCGATTCTTAAAAAAACAAATGGCCAGCCGACAAAATCTGAAGAAGACAGAATTAAAGCGGAGCTCAATCAAATCATCCGTGCCCAATCTCAAAGTACAAGCCAAACGTATCCTGGCGTTATGCTAGAGGAAGATGAAAATGCTTTAGTTGAAGATATCGTTATCCAAGCTCAGCAATTAAGCGAGGGAATGAATGCAGCCTACAAAGATGTGGAAAGACTCCTGTTTCTTTGCAAAAGTTCGAGTGTCCCTTCTGAAAAAGATGTGAGAAGGGGGGCGGGCTATTTTAGTTCGTTTTTGAAGACTAAGAAAGCGGCCAAAGATCCAAATGCCGTCTTAAAATTGGCTGTTTATACGAAAGATCATGTCGTATTTGTTGAGGCTATGCAAGTAGTGGCTCAACTGGCGGAAGGGGTTCGTCTAAAGGCCTATCGTGAAGCGTTAATTAGTTCAGTAAAAAGTTGCTATTCGCCCTTCTTTGAAAAACTTCTCCAGGAAGTGACTATAGATGATCCCCTTTTAGCAAAAATATGGGATGCCGTTCTTAGTGGTAAATCTATTGATATTGGTTCTTATTTATTGAAAAATTATGGCGACGAATCAAAAAGGTATTTTTTACCTCTCTACGAAAAATTTCTTAACGATAAGGATTGGCTTGAATTAGTCATTCTTATGATTGAAAAAGATCCGGAACTATTTTTTAAGAAGACGCAAGACGAACGCCCTTACGATATTGCACTAAAGCGAGGGGAGCTTGAGATTATTGGTATAGTAATGAAAATGGATTCAGTAAAGGCATATCTTTCTAGGATTTAAAATTTTTTGAGCATGGCGGTAATTAGGCCGTCATGCTTGTTTTTTTATAAAGTGGCATGCAATTTTCATAATTCTTAATTAAAAACCCGAGGTCTTTATTATGAAAAGTGAAAATATCACTCTCATTAATCACATCGAACTTATTCTAAGGGAGTTAGTTGAGGTGGCCGAAAAACTCAATGTTTTATCCACACAAGCTCCCCTGGAAGAAGAAATCAATCGATTACAGTTATTGGAATTCGATTTGCTTAGTAAATTACAGGAGTTGGATCAAGAATTAGCGCGTAGCCATCTATCACATAGCTTTGATGCTGAGACACAAGCACACATCAAGGCAATGCTGGAACGTTTTGAAAAACTTAACCAGCATTTCATTGATAATTTAGACTCGCGGGGGGGATTACTCAAGTTTGAGAAGAAAAAATTACCCGCTGATAAAAAATAACTTACTCATCATCGATAGCGATTGCATTTTTGTGAGAAATTTCTTCCCCCCCATTTTTTCTAGAGAGGAGAACTTTTCTTGGCTTGCTGCCTTCATTTGGTCCTATCACACCTTGACTTTCTAAAAGATCAATCAAACTAGCTGCCCTGGCGTATCCTATTTTCAATTTACGTTGTAAAAATGTTGTGGATGCATTGCCTGTGCTTAGCACAATTTCAAGGGCATTATCATAGAGTTGATCAGCGGGGGATTCTGCTTGACTTGCTTGAAAATCTTCAAAAGATCCTTGATCAAAAGAGTTAATGACGTAATTTGGTGGGGCTTGATCACAAATTTTCTTCACCACACCCATAATGTCTTCATCTCGAATATAAGCGCCTTGAGCGCGAATGAGGTGGGAGCTTCCTGGGGGAAGAAAGAGCATATCTCCATTTCCAAGCAGAGATTCTGCACCTGTTTCGTCCAACACAATCTGACTGTTCACTCGGCTAGCCACTTTAAATGAAATCCGCGTCGGGAAGTTTGCTTTGATAATCCCTGTGATTACTTCGCGAGAGGGGCGTTGGGTCGCAAGAATTAAGTGAATGCCTACAGCGCGAGCCATTTGTGCAATTCTGGCAATTGGAGTTTCAATGTCACTGCTAGACACCATCATCAGATCGGCAAGCTCGTCAATAATCCCCACGATATAAGGCAGTTTTTCGGGGATTTCTTTTTCTAAGCTTTCTTCAAAAGCAATGTCGCGTTTGCGTTGATTAAAAGATTCAATATTTCGAACGGATAAAATTTTTAAGAGCTCGTATCGATTTTCCATTTCTTTTACAAGCCAATTCAATGCGGCACAAGCTCCGTGCGGTTCTGTAATGACAGGGGCTAGCATGTGTGGTAAGCGGGTATAAGGAGTCAATTCGACTTTCTTCGGATCTACCATAAGCAATTTGATTTCATCGGGCTTTGCGTTGAGCAAAATCGACATCACAATGGTGTTAATGCAAACAGATTTTCCGGATCCTGTGGCACCTGCAATAATGCAGTGGGGCATTTTTGCTAAGTCGCTCATGACATACTCTCCGAGAACCGTTTTTCCCAGGAGTACGGGTATGTGAAATTTTCTGCCACCTTGCTGGTAAGCATGCAAAATATCTTTAAACGCAACTTCTTGAGGATTTTGATTTGGTACTTCAATTCCCACGGCGGCTTTGCCTGGAATAGGTGCAATAATGCGGATAGACTTGGCTTGCATATTGAGGGCTATGTCATTTTCAAGCGTGCGAATTTTTTGCACTTTGACGCCGATGGCAGGATGTACCTCGAACAATGTAATGGTTGGGCCACAGTGAATCTGTCCAACTTTTGCTTCAATGCCAAAACTATTGAGGGTTTCTTCAAGAATTTCGGCTTGGCGTTGTAAATCTTTCTTCAGCAGGGTTTGGTCAATATTTTTGGGATTTGTTAAAAGCGTGTCTTCTGGGACTTCGTAATTGGTGAAATCCCCGTTGTAAACTTTCTGAGCGGCTATTGCCGCGTCTTTCTTGTTGAGCTCAGATGTTTCAAAATCCACATTTTGCATAGAGGAGGGGGGCATCAGATCATCATCATTTTCTATGGGGGCATCAGGCATGGGAAGAGCCATGCGGGGGGCT
>NZ_JBFWIR010000015.1:0-46105 GCF_050255895.1 Parachlamydia sp. | reverse complement strand
CATTTTTACCAAGCAGGGTTCTCAAACGTCTATTTAGATGGACATTCAGCTTTTGGAATAAATTTTTATCTCTCCAACGCAAAAATTGAGAATAAACCGTTTTCCAAGGAGGGAAATCGTGAGGGATGTCAGTCCATTGACAAATGGTGGAAACAGTTACCAATCAAATTCTTAAAAAAGAAACCGAATTGATTGCTAAAGAAGCAGGCTATGCTGTATACCGTTGCGTACAAGCAAATTCGACAATATACGTGGGAATAACCAATAATTTTATTAGAAGGTCTGCAGAGCATTTAAGTAAAAAAAACATGCTGATTCATCAATTAATTGGCGGTTTAACAAAAATGGAAGCTCGAGGAGTAGAGCAAGCTTTGATAAACTATCACGGTTTCATTTCTAGTAGTAATCCTGCTTACACCATCCAACTGCAAAAAGGCTATGAACTATTAAAAAGTATAGGATACATATAATGGCAAAAATTGAAATAGGAGATATATTTGAAATTAATACTCCAAAAGGCAAAATCTATCTACATTATATTTATAAAGATGAAAGAATAGGAGAATTAATAAGGGTCTTACCTGGAGTGTATCCTGAAAAACCTGATTTACTAAATTTAGCTGCAAAGAAAGAGGTGTACATGGTTTTTTTTCCATTAGCAGCTGCGAAAAAAAGAAAAATTGTTGAACAAGTAGGACATTTCCCGGCAAATGACTTTTCTAAACCAAAATATATGAGATCAAAACATATCGTTAGAGGAGAATTTTTAGGTTGGCACATAGTAGATACGGATACTTTCCATATGAGACTGGTCAAAAGTCTTGCTCCTGAACAACTGCAATTATCTCCTTGGGGTGTTGCAAATGATGCCTTTTTAGTTGACAATGTAATAAATGATTGGACTTTAGAGAAATGGTCTTGATTGCTCATTCATCCAGGGGAGAGTCGTCTCCTATTGTTCCCTCAAAAATTACCATCGACTATCTGCATGGATAATGAATCGGATTTCTTACTAAACATACCTCAAGAAAGGTTTGAGAATCATTTAAATTTTTCTAATGAAGATTATCTGCAAGTCAAGTTTTGTTGGCCTCAATCATTTTCTTTCCTGATTAGGTGTGCAAAGGGAGAATACTAGGCCGACTAGAGCTTCTATTTAAGATCGGACCAAAGGAAATGGGAATTAAGGTAAGCATATGCACATTTTTGATGATGAATTAAAGAAAAATTTGGATGGCGTAACACTATTATTAACAAAGTGTGAAATTAAGCAACTTATCGGATATGCAAAACAGCTTCTAGAAGAAAAGCCCCCTTCAGATCATTATCATTTGTGTGATGAAAATTATCAGAAAGAGATCACCATTTGCTTATATGAACCTGAAAAGATGGATTCTTTTCATCCGGCAATACAAAAGCTAATCAAAGAGTCAGGATCGTGTACTGATGCATCGATTAATTGTTTTGAGCATGGTGAAACCGATTAAATCGGATGCCCCTGCTTGTTATCGACCCTGTCATCGGGAAAGCGTATGTGGAATCCGAGAGGTTGATTTTCCGGAGCTATCACAAATGGGTTCAAAATTATATTTAATTGAATTTGATAGTGGAGAAGCGATTGAAATTCCTGAAATTTATCTCACGCATTTTGCATCGTAAGCGGAACGGTGTCCAATTTTTTGAAAAAAATCCGGAGGTTGAAAATCCCGACACTAAAACTGTTGTTGTCCCTGTGGGCATAAAGAGCAAGGTGGATTTAATTCAACTGTTTATAGATAAATGGGATTTTCCTGATTATTCAAATACTAATTGGGATTCTTTTTACGCTAATCTGACTGATTTGGAATGGATCAAAGAAGCGAATGTCCGAATCATTCATCTAGATGTTCCTCTTTCAGAGGGCAAAGATAGAGACGTGTATTTTAAAATCTTAAAGAATATTATGACATACTGGTTCAATGATCAATCACACCATTTAGAAATTTCATTTCCGCTTGCATCTAAAAAGGAATTAGAAAAGAGGGGGCTCCTTGAAGGAATGGATTAAAGCATTTTCTACTCAATTTGCCTGTGTTTTGGCTCCTCTTCAGTTCGATTATTTTCCTTTCTTCTTTCTCTTTTTTTTGGTAAAGTGATTGTATTTTAACTCTTGAATTCTTGGTAAAATTTAAATTTATGATTACTCTTAATAAGATCTCGAAAAGTTTTGGTAGCCGTGTTTTATTTGATGATGTGACAATCACGTTCAACAAAGGGCGTCGATATGGTTTAACAGGACCAAATGGTGCTGGAAAATCCACTCTTTTAAAAATTGTGATGGGCTTTGAAGAGCCTACAAGTGGAACTGTCACTTTGCCTGATCATGTGGGCATTCTCCGTCAAAATATTGAAGAATTTAAAGACTTTGTCGTATTGGATGTGGTTGTTTCAGGAAATTCCCGCTTGTGGGATGCCATGAAAGAACGGGATGCCTTGTATGAAGTCGAAATGACTGATGATGTCGGAATGCGTTTAGGGGATCTTGAAGGGATCATTGCTGAAGAAGATGGCTATTCAGCAGATGCCAACGCAGAAGTTTTGCTTTCTGGAATGGGTCTTCCGTCTGACATTTTCACGAAAAAAATGCATGAAATTCCGACGGATCTTCAGTTCCGTGTCTTATTATGCCAATCGTTGTTTGGAAATCCTGAAGCATTACTTCTTGACGAACCGACTAACCACTTGGATTTGGAGTCGATCGGCTGGTTAGAAACTTTCTTGAAAAATTACAAGGGTACACTAATTGTCATCAGCCACGACCGCCACTTCTTAAACTCGGTTACGACAGATATCGCCGACATCGATTACGACACGATTATTGTCTACCCAGGAAACTATGATGACATGATCGTTGCTAAAACGGCTGTGCGTGAGCGTGCTGACCAAGATGCGAAATCTAAAGAGAAGAAGATTTCTCAATTAAGAGAGTTTGTTGCACGTTTTGGAGCGGGTACACGGGCAAGCCAGGTGCAATCACGTCTGCGTGAAATTGACCGCTTGCAACCTCAAGATCTAAAAAAATCGAATATCCAGCGCCCTTATATCCGGTTCATTCCGACAGAGAAGGCGCCTGGAAAAATCGTGATTAAGTCCGATCACGCTTCTAAAGCTTATGATCATCCTGTGGTGAAAGATTTCAATTTTGAAATTGAGCGGGGAGACAAAATCGGCATTATCGGAAATAATGGTCGTGGTAAAACGACATTGCTAAAGCTTCTGACTGGATTATTGCAGCCAGATTCTGGCAAGGTTGAATTAGGTCACAATGTCCAAATTGGTTATTTCCCACAAAATCACAGTGAAATTGTGGAGAAAAAAGGCACGATTACAGCATTTGAATGGCTGAAAGAGAGAAAGCCAGGCATCTATGACCAGGATATCCGAAGTGTCATGGGGAAAATGCTTTTTGGTGGGGATGATGCGTTTAAGTCTGTTGCCGCCCTCTCCGGAGGGGAAACAGCACGCTTAATTATCGCCGGTATGATGCTATCTGAGCACAACGTATTGCTGCTTGATGAACCCAACAACCACTTAGATTTGGAAGCTGTTTCTGCTTTGGCATGGGGGCTTGAAGAATATAAAGGAACTGTGATTGTTGTGAGCCATGACCGCGATTTAATTTCCAACGTGGCAAAAAAAATCATTTCTTTTGAAGCGGATGGAGTTCATTTCTTCGATGGGCCTTTAGATGAATATCTGATTGCTAAAGAAGAAAGGACAAAATCTTCCTAAGTGTTGTGTGGCATGTTTGATTTTACAAAAAGAAAGTTTCTCAGTTTGCCGATAGAAAGGCAGCATAAAAAGTGCGCGGAGTTAATCCGCTTTCTTTACGAACAAAAAGTAGAGAAAAAAGAACGAGAGAAACTTTTAGGGATCTATCAAACATTGCAAGATTGGATGGATGGGAATTTGCTGGTATTGGATGATTCCAAAAGCCTTGTTAACCAATTTCATTTGCATCTTAAAAAAGCCAAAATGTCTTTGAAGGAATGGAACCTGCTTCCTGTGATTACGCATCAAGATCGAGATGTTGTATTAGAGGAGCCAGGTTCCATTGCCATTTATTTGGATAGCATTCGCTCAGCCTTTAATGTGGGGAGTATCATTCGCACGGTGGAGGCCTTTTCTCTTGGCTCTCTTTATTTTTCGCCGGAAACTCCATGTGTCGAGCATTCTCAGGTGCAAAAAACCGCCATGGGGACTTCTGAATGGGTAACATGTTTTAAGGATATTCCTCTCACAGATTTGCCCAAGCCTATCATTGCCCTTGAAACAAGTCCTTGTGCCATTTCCATTTACGACTTTGTTTTCCCAGAGGTTTTTTCTCTCGTTTTAGGGAATGAAGAATATGGGTGTTCGGAAGCCACCTTAAAACAAGCTGATTTTCTCCTCCAAATCCCCCTTTGTGGAAGAAAAAATTCTTTGAACGTCGCTAACGCATTCGCAATTGCTGCTGGGGAGATTCGTAGGCAAAAAAAATTAAGGATCCACCATGATAAAGAGTAAAAAAAATAAGCCGCAACTTTCTCACGAAGAGTTTGAAGTGAGCCAAGCTGTTGCTAAACGCGCGGCTATTACCCGTTATCCATCTCCCATTAAAGCCAAAAAAAATCCGATGTCTAAGCAAGAAAAGATCGCATTTATTGCTGATAAATTTCGGGACATTATGCTAGCATTGGATCTTGATCTAACGGATGGATCTCTTGCAAGAACCCCCGAGAGAGTAGCTAGAATGTATATTGAGGAGGTTTTTTCAGGGCTTGATCTCAATGAATTTCCTCGAGTGAGTTTTATTGAAGATCAGTATCAGCATGATGAAAGAGCGAATATGGTGCTTGTGAAAGTCAAGTTTCATAGTTTCTGCGAGCATCATTTTGTGCCTATGTTTGGAACAGCGCATGTGGCATATATTCCGAATGGTAAGTTAATTGGATTATCCAAAATTCCTCGCATCGTACGGTTTTTTGCTCGTCGTCCTCAGGTGCAGGAAAGATTGGGAGCGCAAATTGCGGATAGTTTATGCACGCTCATGGATACTCAAGATGTGGCGGTTTCCATTTCAGCCCAACATTTTTGTGTGATCGCGCGTGGAATCGAAGATGAGAACAGCCACACGATCACAAATGTGCTGAGAGGAGCGTTTGATACGCATGAAGCTTTAAGAAACGAATTTTTTGAAGGCGTAAATCGAAAATATATTCAAACCTAACAAGTGAAGAGGTGAAAGATGATGTTGAATACTGAATGCTTATTAGAAAAATCACAAGAAACATTCGGTTTTCGGCAGGAAGTCATCTGCTATCTCAAACAGTTGCGAGACACGATTATTCAGGCTTTTGAAAAGCTCGAGGATGGGAAAACGTTTGAGCGAAAGCCATGGCCCTATCATTCGGGTGGAGGTGGAGGCGAAATCTCTGTTCTTCGTGGAAAGGTCTTTGAAAAAGCAGCGGTCAATTGGTCAGGGGTCTGGGGGGAAAAATTCCCGATGAATGATGACGAAGGTCCTTTCTTTGCGACGGGTGTGAGTTTGATTACGCATATGAGCAATCCCCATGCCCCCACAGCTCATATGAATGTTCGCTATATCGAAACGGCCAATCGCGCTTGGTTTGGTGGGGGATATGATTTAACTCCCATGGGGTTTCCTTATGAAGAAGATACTCTCCATTTTCACTCTGTTGCTCGAGAAACATTAGATCAGCATGGAACTCATCTGTATCCGCTGTTTTCTCAAAATGCTCGCGACTACTTTTACATTCCTCATATGCAGATAGAAAGAGGGGTGGGGGGCATTTTCTTTGATCATTACAACACAGGTGATGTTTCTCATGATTTTTCCATGTGGAAAGATGTGGGAGAAACGTTTACAAAAGCCCTCATGCCTGTTTTAGAAAAGCGCGTGCATCAGCCCTTCTCTGACGAAGAAAAAGAAGTTCAGCTCAAGAAGCGGGGTCATTATGTGGAATTTAATCTCTTGTATGACCGAGGTACGAAATTTGGATTTCAATCGGGAGGCAATCCTGAAGCCATTCTTTGCTCATTACCTCCTGTAGTGAAGTGGTAGATGGCTTTTTGTTAATTTAATTGCGCTTATTCCTTTTCCTGATTATGTTTCAAACAGAACAGTCTTCTTTAATAAAAGGAATAAGCGATGTGGAATCCTTTCAGCTCACTGCAACCTCAAGATCGTATTGTTGAACAAGCAACTCATCCCTTGACGGATCTAGTTCAAGCAGCTCTTCTTTACTATGAAGAAAGTGGAATTAAAATTGAGTTTAGTCGAAACCGTCTGCATTTAATGCGACCATGTGTTGGGCAATCGTTTGCGCGGATGCGTGATGGAAGCAGCTACAAAGATTTGAAAAAGTTGATTGCCGATGGCAGGTTGGTCGCTAAACTTTATAATCCTCGAGATTTTCCTGAAATTGAACGCATTTTTGAAATGGCTATATGTGGTCTTAGAAAGTATCGAAAAAAGACCTATAGTGATCATAAAGATGCAAAAGCGATGATTGAGAAAGTGATAAGCGGGTTAAATGCAGCCAAAACGCTTTATTCCCCAAGCAATGTGATTTTAAGAGATCCCCTATGGAGTGAGCAAGAACGGGATCTTGAGTGTAGTGGGCAGGAAGCAGAGTCGGAGGAAGATAGGCAATTGCGAAATATATGGGAGAAAGAAGAATTGGAAGAGTTTGTCCGAAAGGCTGCCTTTGTGTGGAATAATAGGAAAAATAAAACTCCAATTGTCAAATCGCAATGTTTAGGGAAAAAAGGTGAGCTGGAGGCTCTTATCAATAGTAAGGTGGAATTGTATAAGTGTGTTTTTAAGCAAAAATTAAAGCATCTCGCAACTAATGGACAGCCATCCCATGCAAGAGTCTAATATCTCTAAAGAAAAGCCTTTCTCTTTAGCTTCATGGATCAAAAGAGGGCTAAAAAAAGGGAAAAATTTCCTAGATCGAATCGAGATCAAAGTTGCCATTCGCGGTGGAATAGCTGCCGCGCTCAGTTGGTTCTTGGGGGTGTGGTTCAGCAAAGCGATGGCTCATCCGGATACACTTGTCAGTGGGACATGGTGCGTGCTGTCTGCTTTTGTCGTGTTGCAATCGCATCTAGGGGGGACCTATAAAGCTGCTTGGGAGCGTTTTTTAGGAGTTTTTATTGGATCGCTTATTGGAGGTGTTTGCACATCTTTTTTTGGGGCGCATCCTTTAACATTGGGGGGATCTGTCATTTTGACAGTTTGCCTGCTGTCTTTTTTAAATTTGAAAGATAGTATTCGGATTGCCTGCATGTCTCTTTCTGTTGTCATGATTTTATGGGGGCTTTCCCCCGAGATAAGTCCCTGGACATTCGCATTTTTTCGATTCATGGATTCGGCTTTAGGAATTTTAATTGCGGTTGTCATCGCGCATACATTGTGGCCCTCTGAAGCAACACAGATGCTTCGGCAAAAAATGTCTCAGCTTTTGAATTTGAGTGGAAAGCTCTATCGTATGCTTCTTAGTATGGATGGGGAACTAGAAGAATTTAATTTGGCTTATCGCAAGACCCTGGATGAAGGGGATAATCTGATCGTGGAAAGTCGCAAATTCTTGAGTGAATCAAAGCTGGAACTATTGATCAAGGCCTCAAGTACGGATCAATGGGAGAATTTGATCGATGATGCGGAAAGGCTTTTTCATAAGGTTTTAGAAATGCATGCCTTTCGCAAATTCCAGCTGCAGCGTATTTTAGATAGTGAATTAACGAGCTATCTTACGCAAACAGCTAACCTCACAGAAGTTGTTTTTCATGAACTTTCACGCGCTTTGTTAACGGGTGAAAAAGCCGAGTCTTTGCCTCAATTGCAAATGACGGTGCATGAATTAAGTGTGGATCTCGAACGCTTTCGGACAACCCGTGCAACTCGTCAGTTCAATTTCGCAGATGTTGAAAATTATTTTGTCTTTTTTTCTAACCTCAAGCAAGTGATAGATGAACTTCTTGTCTTAGAAGAAAAAATCAATCAACTGAATCGGGTGTCGTGACCGCTCTAAAAAGCTTTTATTATAGCTTAAAGGTGTCATCACATTTTTAGGTGTCCTCTTCTAAATCTTGGATAAAATGCTTCGTTATTCTATACTTTTCTCTTTTATTTTGTGGAATTTAGTATGTCTTTAAATTGTGTGGTAATAGGTGGCGGGGCTGCCGGATTTTTTGGAGCGATTGCGTGTGCGCAAAAAAATCCTTTGGCGCAGGTGACCATTCTTGAGAAAACAAGGCAAGTTTTAGCGAAAGTGCGTGTTTCAGGTGGTGGAAGATGTAATGTCACCCATTCTTGTTTTGAGCCTGCTCAACTTGTTAAAAACTATCCTAGAGGGAATAAGGCTTTATTGGGTCCTTTTCATCGTTTTCAACCCCGCGATACGATTGAGTGGTTTGAAAGGCGGGGGGTGATTTTAAAGACAGAAGAAGATGGGCGGATGTTTCCTATCACAGATACTTCTCAAACGATTATTGATTGTTTAACGCAAGAAGCACGCAAAGCGAAAGTCAACGTTAAACTTGAATCAGGCATTGAGCGGATTGAGCGTGAAGAGGGGGCGTTTAAGTTGCTTTTGAGTAATGGGGAATGTCTACATGCGGATCGCCTTTTACTTGCAACGGGTAGTCATCCTTTGGCTCATCAGTGGGCTGCCTCGCTTGGGCATACCATTGTTCCTCCAGTTCCTTCTCTATTCACCTTTAATATACAGAACTTTTCTTTGAAAGAATTAGCCGGGATTTCGGTCGAACAGGCAGAAGTAAAAATCGATGGCACTTCGTTAGCTCAGTCTGGACCTCTTTTGATTACGCATTGGGGTTTTAGCGGGCCTGCCGCCCTCAAACTTTCGGCGTGGGGAGCTCGCGATCTTCATCAAAAAGGTTACAAAGGCACATTTGTGATTAATTGGATTTCTGCATTTCAAGCAGAGCGGGTGATTTCCGCTTTGCAGCAATGGCGTAAAGATTTTCCTCGTCGGTCTTTAGGATCTGAAAATCCTTTTTCCCTTCCTCGTCAGCTCTGGAAGATGTTGTTGACGCGCGCTGAGATTGATACTGAAAAAAAATGGGTAAATGTAGATAACGCCAGCCTCAACCGACTTGTTCAATGTTTGCGTGAAGATCGATATCCTATTGAAGGAAAAAGCACGTATAAGCAAGAATTCGTCACATGTGGGGGTATCCATCTTGACGAAATTAATTTTAAAACGATGGAAAGTCGCAAGTGTCCACATCTTTATTTTGCAGGTGAAGTCTTAGATATTGATGGGGTCACGGGTGGTTTTAACTTTCAAAATGCTTGGACGACTTCATGGTTAGCGGGTCAAGCGATGGCAATTGAGGAATAAAGATGCGTATTATTTCAGGCTTATATAAAAATCGGACCATTGTAGCTCCTAAAGGAGACAAAACGCGTCCCACCTCTAGTCAATTGCGAGCTGCTCTTTTCAACATCTGCCAATTATATATCGAAGATGCTGTTTTTTTGGATTTATTTGCTGGATCAGGGGCGATAGGGTTAGAGGCTTTAAGTCGTGGTGCTAAAAAAGTGGTCTTTGTGGATAATCAGCGTTATTGTATTCAATGCATTCAGAAAAATCTTGAAAATTTTAGGGAAGAAGATCACGGGCAAGTCTTTTTTAACGATGCGTTTGACTTCTTGCAAGAATCGGCTGTGTGTCATGAAAAATTTGATATTATTTATGCCGATCCTCCGTATAATTCCTTTTTTACAAAAAAAGGGGAGTCCTTAGGCTTTAGTGAGAAAATTCTTCAGTTGGTTAACGAAAAAAGTTTATTGCGCATGGGTGGAACTCTCTTTTTAGAAGATTCAAGTGCTTCACTAGCAGAAGTGGAGGCTTGCGGTTCCCTGCAACTCAAAAGCGCTAGACAGTTTGGGCATTCAAAGCTTCTTGAATATCAAAACTTCTTAGAAGAGTAAAAAAGATCTTTGTTTACTCTTTTTTGGTAGTTCATAGTGGACAGAATGCACTTTTTTTTGTTATTCTTCTCCTTTTAATCACGTTACGTATTTCACGTTCAATTTAATATAGAAGGAAGCATATCGCGATGGAAAAACAAAAACGATGGCAATTATATTTGATCATAGCGGTTATTGTTCTGACTCTCTACAATATCTTGCCGACAATTTTCTATTATAGCAAACCTTTGTCGAGCCCCATCGATGCCCCACGGGCACACGATGTTGCAGTGTCGATTGTAGACAGAGTAAACGCTCTGGAAGATCAGTCAAAAGATTGGCTGATGTCATTCTCTAAACTGCTGGGAATAAAACCTGAATATGTTGAATTGAAAGCAGAGGATCCTCGCTTATTTCGCGTAGGTTTTAAAAATTCTCAAGATGCAGATCTTTTCAAAAGGTTTCTTCCGCAAGCTGGAGCGTTAATCGGGTTTGTGCCTGAGCAACTCAGCCTTTATCCTGGAGCTTCCTTAAATGGTGCTCAAGAAGTTTTAGTGGCTCGTCAAATCGGGATTCATTTAGATCCTGCTGAAGTCGATCAACTTTTCAAATTTACACCCAAATATCAAGAAGATGGGACAATCTCAAAAAGCTATCGCGACCTTGTTTATGATCGCACAGCTTTAATTGCGCATGGCTTTGCAGGTCCAAGTGAAACAGGATTGACAGTTAAAGCGATTGTTGAGAGCCCCACAAGTCCTGAAGCTGAAGAAAGAATTTTAGCTTTAGCACGTGAGATCGTAGATATCGATAAATCTTTTGCAAAAGAAAGCACAATCGCCAAAAGATTGTTTGCAAGCTTTATGCAAGTAGATGGCGAAAATCCCAAAGAGTTGACACAAAAATTTTTAGCGAAAGTTGAAACCCTAAAGTCAACAACTGAAGCTCGCCGCGAAGCCTTAATTCAAGAACAGAAAAAGAAAACGGAAAGTGGCGAATTTTTAGGTGAAGCGAAAGAGCAAGAATTAGCTGCTTTAGGAAACCAAAAGCAAACGCTCGAAGCTGCTAGCCATGTTTTACGTAGTCGCAGTGCAGAGTTTAATGCGAGCCTTTCTCCTCTTTCATTAGAAGAGATTCAAAAAACATTGGCAACGACACCTATTAATCCCAAAAATTCTCTGCAATCGATTAGCTTGCAAGATCGAAATCCGTTTGTAGATTTCCTTTTGATTGATTGGGGCAGTGATCGTGTTTCTGTCAAATTTTATGACGATGTTCAAAAAATTCGGGAAGCAGATCCAAAGAATGAAAGTTTAGTTTATCTCAAAAACAAACTGAATCAGTACATCGTGAATGATGTTTCGCTTGTTTCTCGTTTGACAGATGAAACCATTTCTCCCGATGGGGAAACTTTTTCTGTGAACTTGAACCAGTTGACGAATGCACAAAGTTTCTTGACATTTGACTTGGGTTCTTTAGCAAACAAGCAAATCCATCAGGTGGTCCAACAGTTGAACCAAACCTGGGTTCCTCAGCATGCTGATCTTGTGAAAGAAAACTATCCGGTGAATCTTTATGATGCTTACAAAAAGCTTCCAGCTCAAGATCAAAAGCTAGGACTTGTGATCTATGCGCCTGCTATGTATGCAGAAGCTCCTCCTCAAGGATTCAACAATGGATCCGTATATGTGATTGCCAAAGGTTTGGATACAATCATTCAAAAATACCGAGACAATCCAAAATCTGCGGATAGCGAATTGCTTATGAATAACATCAGCGAATTAAACGATTTGCTACGTAAAAATGGATTCATTGGCTATCCAGGATCTTCCTACGGAATGGGACCTGAATTTAGCAAAGATTTTATCTTTGAATTGCAAGGTTACTACCAACCTCTGTTAACGGCTACACGAGAAGATTTTAGTGTTAAAGGAAGTAAAAAACTCGCTGTTTTAGATTTCACAGATGTGGAACAGAGAATTTTAACACGCAATAAGATTGATGATAGAATCCAAGAAGATTTATTGAAGTGGGCCGAAGATTACAGCGCTGCACAAGTTGATCTTGATGCGACACGCAAATACCTGATTCCAGCTCCAACAAAAAATCCTTATATAGAAAACTTCAAACTCAGTTTTGCGAAGTATTTTAGAGGGGACGATCGTAAAATCTTGAAATGGGGATTGGATCTTTCCGGTGGTAAAACAGTGCGCATTGGTTTACGGGATCATAATAATCGTCCTGTGACAAACCCAGAAGATTTAAAACAAGCAACGAATGAATTGTATACACGGATCAATAAAATGGGCGTTTCAGAACGTACGATCCGTGTGGAAAATAACAACATCATTCTAGACTTCCCAGGATCTCAAGCGCTTTCTGCCTCTGAACTTGTTCAAGCATCTGCGATGTATTTCCACATTGTGAATGAAAAATTTACACCAAACAACCCAACTCTAAAAGATTCTGTTAACCAGTTCTTACAAGGGGTATGGAATGAAGCCGCGGTCACAAACCGTAAAGATGTGCAAGGTGTAAATGAAATTGCGTGGAGACATTTAGGTGGTGATGACCAGCAAACGTACCCTCGCAGTGAAGCAGCGCGTGTTCTTTACGACAATGGCTTGCGTATTCCTTCACCAGATGATGCGACAACAGGCAATGCATTTAATGATACACTGTCAGCGGTTGCAATTATGCGTGGAGATGATTACTCTGAGTGGGAAGGACAATCCACACCATTGCTCATCGTTTTCCGTAACTATGCACTGGAAGGATCTAGCTTGACAAATGTTCAAGTCGGATATGATCCAACACAAGGGAACATTCTGAATTTCACTGTGAAAGGCTCTTATGATGGAAATAAAGTCGTCGGAAATCCACGCGATAATTTCTATGCTTGGACCTCTCAGTTTGCAGAAGATAAGATTCTCGGAACTCCAAAAGAAAACTACTCTCATGGAAGAGGATGGAGAATGGCGGTGATTCTTAACCAAAAAGTCATCAGCCAGCCAGCCCTACGTGCGGCTCTAAGAGATGGTGCGACAATTAGTGGTCGTTTTTCACAGCGTGAAATTAACCAACTAGCAGCTGATCTTAAAGCAGGTTCGTTGAGCTTTACACCGCATATTCTTTCCGAACAAAACGTCAGTGCTGAATTGGGAACACAAGAACGTGCTCGTGGAATTGGAGCTTCATTAGTTGCTCTGGCGCTTGTTGTGATTGCGATGATTAGCTACTACCGATTTGCGGGTCTTGTTGCTTCTTGTGCTGTATTGCTAAACATCCTGATCATGTGGGGGGTCCTACAAAATCTCGATGCCGCCTTAACACTGCCAGGAATTGCAGGTATCGTCTTGACAATTGGTATGGCAGTTGATGCCAACGTGTTGGTATTTGAAAGGGTTCGTGAAGAGTTCAAAATTTCAGGACGTATTGCTTCTGCAATTCAAGCGGGATATCGCAAAGCGTTTAGTGCGATTGTGGATTCTAACGTCACCACGATTATTGCTGCATTAGTTCTGATTCAGTTTGATTCAGGACCGATTAAAGGCTTTGCTGTCACCTTGATCATTGGAATTCTCTCTTCGATGTTCACAGCTTTGTTTATGACACGTTATTTCTTTGCTGGATGGGTCAAAAATCCTAATAACAAATCGCTCACTATGTGCGAATTTATTGGTAAGACACACTTTGACTTTATTGGCCAAGCGAAGAAAGCCTTCATCATTTCAGCGATTGTTATGCTGGTTGGAAGCTATTTGTTTATCTCACAAAAAAATACCATTTTTGGAATGGATTTCACAGGTGGATATTCATTAAACGTGGAAGTTCAAGAGCAAGCCGAGCATCCTTCCTATCGTCAAGATGTGATGAACAGTTTATTGGCAGCCGGTGCAAGTACGACAGACGTGCAAGTGCAAGAGCTGAGCAAACCAAACCAATTGAGAATTCAAATGGGAATGGGAATGGAAGAGAAAGGACATCCTTTCTATCAACTTCCTGAAGTTTCCAATGTAGAAGGGGCTCCTTATGAATATCAGTCCAATCCTCGTATTGTCTGGTTGGTCAATGCTCTTCAGGAAAACGGTGTACAGATCCCAAAAGATCAGCTAGAAAGTCTGAATAGAAATTGGACTGTCATGAGTGGTCAACTTTCTGAAGCGATGCGCGATAATGCCTTGATTGGCTTGGCGATTGCTCTAGCATGCATTTTGGCTTACATTACGCTTCGTTTTGAATTCAAATATGCAATTGGAGCCGTGATTGCTCTAGCACACGACGTGATCATTACGTTGGGAATCATTGCCTTGTTCCATAAGCTAGGTTTTCCTGTGCAGATCGATCTAGAAGTTGTGGGAGCAATCATGACAATTATTGGATATTCCTTGAATGATACGATTATTGTCTTTGACCGTATTCGTGAAGATGTGAAAGTTTATCGTAAGATGTCTTTCAGCGAGATTTTAAACCATTCGATCAACGTGACATTAAGTCGTACTATCATGACTTCTGGAACAACTCTGCTTGTTCTACTGGCTTTAGTCTTGTTAGGTGGACCATCCATTTTCGGGTTCTCACTCGTTATGACGGTTGGTGTGGTCGTTGGAACGCTTTCTTCTCTGTTCATTGCAGGACCAGTCATGCTCTATTTCCATAATAGAGAACTTGCCCAGCAGCAGAAAGATCAAGCGGGATATCGCAAAGTCTAATGACGATTTTCAACTGAGCTCGTAAAAAAAATCCCTGGGATTATCTCAGGGATTTTTTTTTATCCTTTCGCGACATTCGATTCTTTCCTAAGTCCCCTCCTATCCCATAAAAAAATTTGAAATCGATATCTACTTTCTATTTATTTACATTTTAATTTTCTAATCAAAACATGCTTATTAAAAAGATAGTAAAATAAAAATGAATTCGATCTAAGTTAAAATCTCTGCTTTATATGATTTCATTTGATCTTGTTTAGTTTGTTTTTTATGAAATTAATTAATTTAACTAAAATTATTGATTTAATATTTTATTGCGCGTAAAATTGAATCATTATTTTAATTAAAGAGGTAATTTATGCAACCAAGTGATTTTAATCCTGTTTCTAGTTCATCGTCTAGTTCATCGTCTAGTTCGATAAGTGCGACTGGCAAACGAAAAGAGACTGCTTCTCAAGTATTTGAAACCTCTGCTGAGAAAAAACCAAGACCTGAATCGCCGGCACTGAATGAACGTGTGACTGCAATGTCTTCTGATCAAGAAATTGATCCACGCATGACTTTTATACAGGGAACAGCAATTCAATCGATTCCAGTCAATCCTTTATTTGACGCAATTAGAAGAAAAGATACCGAGGCTCTTATAAACTCATTGGCCGGCGATGGAAAATTTTTATTTCGAAATCGCGACACCCAAAATAAAAATATTTTTCACATTGCTGCCATGTCTGGAAGTGTTGAAATATTCAACATTCTTTACAAATTTGCTTCACATTATGTGTCATATGACTGGAGAAGTGACCTATTAAATGGTCAGGATATCTTTGGCAATACACCGCTTTCCTTTGCCAATTTACTTTCCAGCCGATTGACTTACTGTTTTCTACAAAGTGGTGCGAATCCTGAAATTATGAACGGAAGAGGGGTGAGTGTTTTAAGTCGAAATAGTGAGTTGGGCCATGCTTTATTTTATTATCACCTCTATGCCATTTCCAACAATGAGAACAATTATTGGATAATCAGCCAACATATGGGTCAATTATCTCAACGACTTCTAGCCTCGCCTCAAAGCTCTCCAGCTTTGCGTAGCCTTGCTTACATATGGAACATGCATGGTCAATATGGTTTGGGTGCTTTGCATTCCTTATTCTCTCCGGTTTTAATTGTGTGCTCTGATGGTTTAGTCAAAATTCCTCAGATTTTTGTTGATGTTCTCAAAATGAAATCCCAAAAATTTAGAGATGCATGTGATGATAAAGAGGTTTTAGAAAGTGGGATAGTAAAAGGTCATGGCGCAGGAAATAATCGAGAACCCATTGTTTTTGATAAAATCGACACTGAAAGCTTCGAAATGCTGCTGGAAATTCTCTTTGCTCCTAAAGCCAATAGCCGATTGATGATTCATCAACTTGCACACAAGATGGTAAACGGGGTTTTTATTGATTTGCTGTTCGATGAGCAATTAATACGAGATCAAGAAGGGAAAAATATTTTACATCGATTTGTCATAGCAAAGAATTTAAATGGCTTCCTTAAAATTCTAGAACACATTAATCGAGCGGATCCTCAAGATTTTTTTGGGAAGTGTAGGCGCGCAGCTTTGAATATTTTTGATCATTCTGAAAAAACCCCTTTACACTATGCAGAAAATGATCCCGCTTTTGTGGTTCCTCTTTTGAAGGCAGGGGCTGACCCTCGATACAAGATGACAAATTCCTCTCTCCTTCAAGTCGCTGGAGACCAGTATAACTTTATTTTTCTAAGTATGTATTATAAACATCTTTTAGAATCTAAAGATGACTTTTTAGATGAAATGGAAGTTTATGTGAATAACATTCTTGCTGATCTAAGGGAGTCTCCAGAAGAAACTGTGCCCCCAGCGATTTTATGTTTAGCATGGATTTGGGAGGCTTTCAAGGATAAACATAATGGATTAAGAACCTTATTCCAGGATGTGACGATCGGATGTAATGACGGAGAAGCTGTGATTCCAAAAATTTTCGTCGAAGTTCTAAAACATAAATCTCCCGCATTTTTAAAGTCTTTTGGAGAGGGATATCCCTTAAGTGACATTGACTTAGAAAGTTTCAAAAAAGTTATCGAAAGTTTGTTTAGTGGAAAAGCTTTCGTTGCCTTAAATAGTCATCTTATGTTGAAGCAATTAGGTTCACCACCCATTTTATATGAGCTATTAATGGATGAGCTTCTCCAATTTGAAAAAGCTGATAATGGCAGAAACATTTTTCATGTAACGGCTATTAACAATGATGTACGAGCCTGTAAAAGCTTTTTAGGTTGTCTGGAAAATCCTACAACGTTTTTTCATGAACGTCGTTTGAAGGCTTTGAATAAGCCCGATGTTCATGGTCTTCGACCGCTTGAATATGCGATGAAATCTTCAGATCAACTGGCAGCACTTTATATTAGTATCGGCGCAGATACTTATAAAGGACGAAATGTCGAATTAAATAAAAATATTTTAGCTATATGTCGAAATTATATCCAATTATCTAAACAAGAAAAAAAACAGACCAGAGAAACTCTTATAGAAATTTTAGAGTCAATTGCTAAAGCGCCTGAAAAGTATTCTCCAGGACATGCTGGTATGGCAAACGCGTGGATGAAGTTATCTGGAGATCCAAAAAATGCAGCAAAAACATTATTTGCAAACTATACGTTTAGTTGCTCAGATGGTCCATTTGTTATCCCTAAAATTATTGTAGAAGCTTTAAGAGAAAAATCTCCCTATTTTAGAGGGCTTTTAGAGGGGAATTTTAAAGAAAACGTTCATCCAGACAGCATTTCCTTGTCCTGCATGAAAGTGCAAAATTTCGAAATGATTATAAAGTTATTATTTGCTGAAGATAATTGTTTTAGAGAGTTTGATAATGCGCTTGAAATCATCAGCATCATAGATTATTTGCAACTGCGTGAGTTAATTAAAGGTTCATGTAGCTTTCTTAAAATGGCCTGCGAGGAGTATTTTTCAAGTGATGAATTGACAAAGCCTGAGGCATTTGCCAATATCGCGGAAATTCATCGATTTGCAGATGCCTTGCAACTCGACCAAATTAAGGCTGTGATTCTGGAGTTTATTGAAAAAAGATCTAATTGCTCTTTGTTGAATAAACATTTTAAAGAGGATTTTTCTAGATTTCAAAGTAGTATCGAATTAATGCGGGAAGTACCTATTAGAAATCTCGATTTTTCTGGTGGATACTTAACAGATAACGTTCTTGAGGAATTAAATAAGATACCAACCCTTTCTGAGCTAAATTTTGTTGATTGTGAAATTCAACTCAGTAATTCTGCCATTGAAAAGTTAAGAACGGGGGAGTTATTGCCTAATCTTAAAATATTCTCTTTTGTAAGCCTGCAACATTTAGAGATTTTTGATCAATTGATGAGTATTCAAAGATTCCGATTCCAGGTAGGAGATCATCTAAATTTATCAATGGTAAAAATTAATTTTAAGCATGGCCACACAGAGGCGCTCATTCATTCTCTTGCGAGATATTTAGACCATCCTGCTTTAACTCACTTGGATTTTGATGAAGGATTGCTTACAACACGCAAATTCAGGGCCATTTGCAAAATTAAAGCTCTGAAGAACCTCACATTTTATGGGACAAGTGTAAAATTGGATTCTTCTTTTCTTAATCTTTTACGGTTACAGGAGATTCCAAATGGATTAAATAAACTTGAATTTATCGATTGCTTTATTAGTGCACAAACACTGAGAGAATTGAAAAAAATCGAGCATTTTAAAATTATTATAACAAATCCCAAAAGACCTAAAAACAAATAGATTTTATTAGTGAAATCCCTTTTTCTTCTCTTTGACAGGAAAAGGGATTTTGCTTTTTAACTATATGGGAAATAAATTAGTTTGTTTTTTATTACGTGTACAACAATTTCTTGTGTAGTTGTTTTTTAGTTTATTAAAAATCCATTTTATGGATTCATTTTGCTAAGATTAACAATGTATTGTTTATCGACATCATTCTGTTAAATGATTTGCAATAATTTTAACTAGGCAAAATATATGGACTGTACAAGAAATAATTTATACGACAACGACTATTCCACTTGGCATTGCAATCTAAACCTCTACCCAGAACAAAGAGGTGTTAAAAGAAAAACTCCTGAATTACCAGAAAAAAAATGTGTGCAGCAACACATATTTGGTTATTCGATGTCAGAATTAGAGAAAGAGCGGGTGGGAATTGATCCTAGCATAAGTGCTCTTAATAATCTTACAAAAGGAATAAATGGCCTCCTGTCAATCACTCAAAGAATTTCCAGCATTTGTCCGTTTTGTACGCATCCCAAAGGTTTTTTGGCTTTAATAGAAGCCATTAAATCTAGAAATCTCTCTTTATTATATGAGATCTTGTCAGACAGTACGATTTTGATAACCGAGCAAGATAAAGAGGGAAGAAACATATTTCATCATGCAGCTTTAATCGGGGACTTTCAGTTTTGTCAAATTTTATTCATGCAAGTTGTGGATTTATGTTTTTTTACGAGTTTAGCCGATGCATTGAATACACCAGACTCTTTTGGGTTTACACCTTTTCGATATGCATTTGAAAACTCCGCTTCGTTTGCCCGGCTATTTTACGTGGCTGGAGTCAACCCATCCATCAAGGATTACTCAAATTGTAGTGTTGAGGAGTTGGCTAAATCGAGAAATGACTTTTTATTTTTTTACTACCTTTATGAAAAAAATGGTCAACTTGCACAAATTGCTGAAACCTTTTCTACGATGTGTGAACAAATTTTAAGATATCCTAATAGGCATCTTCCCAGTAAGATGTGCGCGGCACTCATATGGGATAAGTCAATTAAAACGAAAGAGAATGTGCATCAACTTCTCTTAAAAAAAATTGTCGTTAAATGTCCCGATGGATCGATATCCATTCCCATGCTTTTTGTGAAGGTGTTTCAAGAAAAAAGCGCGCTTTTTCGTAAGCTTGGTTCAAATGAAGAAGAAATGATTTTAGATCAGATCGATCTACAAGGGTTTTTAACCGTGCTTGAAGCCCTTTTTGCTGGAGATAAAGATATTCGACCTTTACTACCTGAAATACGCAAAACAGCCTCTTTCTCTGGCTTTTTGGACTTATTAGTAGATGAGAGCTTGGCTTTGGAAAGAGGACCCAGCCATCAAAATTTATTGCAGAGGGCGATCCATACCAGAAATTTTTCCGAATTTAAAATGATCTTGGATTGCATGAAGCAAGTGGATAAAACGTCACTTTTTTCGGCATTCCGAAATAGAATATTGAATGAATGTGATCATCAAGGCAATACACTTTTGCATCGAACGGGTGGAAATCTGTGGTACTTTTCTTTGGAGTTATTGAAAGCAGGGGCGAATCCATTTATCAAAAATAGTCAAGGATTTACGTTTGTGGATATGATTAAAGCGCAAAATCATTTGCTTTTTCTTTATGATTATCATTATGTGGCCCAAAAAGAAAAGTTGGGGACTCGCATAAATGTTTATGCGACTCTATCAGAGATATTTGACCGAATCTTAAAGCATTCAGTGGAATATACTCCTGCGTTGGTATGTGCTGCAAAGGTTTGGGAGGAGTGTAGACATTTAAAACATGACGCCGTGCATTTTATCTTTAACAATGTGACGGTCAGATGCGCAGATGGTCCAATGCGGATTCCCCGGCTTTTTTTAAATGTGTTGAAAGAAAAATCTAATCTTGTAAAAGCTTTTTACAAAAGTGAAAAAAATGAGCTGATTTTGGGAAGCGTGACAAGACATGCATTCGAAGGTATGTTACGATTGATATTTTCATCTTTCGATCATTTTCATGCGGCCCAATCGGCTCTCCTCAATGTTGAAAGGGATATGATATCATTACCTCTTTATTATCAGCTATTACTTGATGAGATTTTGCTTATGGAGAAAGCCTTGGGTCATAGAAATCGGTTTCACTGGGCTGCTATTGATAAGAATTTTTATGTTTGTTTGCTATTACTTGAATGTGTGTGTATTGATGAGCGATCTTTTTTTTCTAAAGACAGATGGCATGCATTGACGGCAAAAGATGATTTTGGGTTGACTCCTCTTGATTATATTTCCCAACATTTCAACGCCCTTGAGCCGGCAATATTGCAGACAGAAGTGGTTTTGAGGTTAAAAGAACATATCAAATTATTTGGCAAGCTTGAATAGATTGTTTGATGAAGAGAGTCGTAAGTTGAATCTTTCGACTCTCGGATTTTTACAAGATAAATGATTTCCTGTCTCATTTCATCTGATTTATTCGATGAAAGATTGACAAACAGTGACTTATCTCTGTATAACTATGCATTTGGAAGTTGCTTCTCATTCTAAACCCTATCACTTACTTTCAGTTTGCGCAAACGTGATTTCTCTAGATATTTTCAGGATTGACGCTGAAGATATATTTCGATGAGGGGAGAAGTAATTATTTTTATCACATAGAATAATGGAGTGATTGCATGCTTTCTTGGCACAATGAAACAGCCGATCTTGTTTGGGTTTATCCACAAGAAAATGCTGAATTGGCTGAAAAAATTGTCAAAGAGTTTAGAATACACCCAGTGGTTGCTCAAGTATTTGTCTCTCGAGGGTTTACGACACTCGAACAAATCCATACTTTTTTATATGGACGATTGCCAGACCTATGCGATCCCTTTTTAATGGGTGGGATGCCGCAAGCGGTACAGCGTATTGCAAAGGCTATCGAACAGGGAGAAGGGATTCTAATCTACGGGGATAATGATGTTGATGGAATGACAGGAACGGCTCTTTTAACAGAGTTTTTTCGCTACATCGGAGCTAACGTTTTCTTTTATGTCTCCAATCGAGGCGCACATCGAGGCAGTTTAATCGTAGAAGCTCTTGAATATGCTCTAAAAAATGAATGCAAATTGTTAATTACGGTAGACTGTGGGATCACTGCAGCTGGAGAAATTGCAAAGGTTGTCGAAAACAATATCGATGTGATTATTACTGACCACCATGCGCCTACAGACAAAATCCCCAATTGCATTGCGACGCTAAATCCAAAGCTCGTGAATAACTCGTATCCCAATCAGGATATTACGGGAGTTGGAGTCGCTTTTAAATTGGCGCACGCTGTGACAGAACATCTCACTGCGGAAGGAAAACTTCCTCCTAAAAAGGTGGATCTCAAGCGTTACTTAGATCTTGTGGCTTTAGGTACCATTTCTGACATGGGGACCTTGCAGGGTGAGAATCGCATTCTGGTTAGTTACGGTTTGCATGAATTAGCCAAGAGAAAACGTTTGGGGCTTTCCAAATTGATGTCAATCTCTGATGTGGATTTAAACGATCTTTCAACCTTTACGATCGCTTCAAAAGTCGCACCACGCTTAAATAGCTTGGGCAGAATTGATGACCCGCAGAAGGGTGTTCAAATGCTTTTAATTCGCAATGCGGTGGCTGCTGAAAAAATGGCGATCGAGCTTGATCTCAATAATATTGAGCGGCAGCGGATTGAAAGGGCGATGGCCGTCGATATTGAAAGCAAGTTGCTAATGCATCCAGAAATTTTATCCAAGAAAGCCATCCTCATGCATTCTGAGAATTGGCATCCTGGCGTCATTGCCATATTGTCGACGCGTATTGCGAAATTTTACAACCGACCGACCGTTATCATGGCATGTGATGATAAAGTGGCTAAAGGCTCTTTGCGCTCTATACCTGAATTTCCTCTATTGCCTGTTTTAGATCAATGCTCCGATATTTTAGTGAATTATGGAGGACATGATTTCGCGGCGGGTGTTACGTTAAAATTAGAGCACATTGAAGAATTTAAGCGACGCTTCATCGAAGCCGCTGAAGCCACATTAAAAGACAGCGACGTTTTAACCAAATTACGTTTGGATGCAAAAATCAATTTTGATGAATTAACTTTTGATTTCATGGAATCTTTAAAATTGCTCGAGCCCTACGGAAATGGGAATCCACAACCAGTTCTCTATTGCGATGCGAAGCAAGCGTTCCCCCCCAAAGTGCTTAAAAAAGCCCACCTTAAATTGTATTTAGTGCAAGGTGAGGGAGATAGAATGTTAGAAGGGATTGCGCTTGGAAAAGCAGCTCAAAGCCCATTGCTTCGCAAAAAAGATCTTGTTTTGCGTATTGCTTTTACCCCTCAAATTAATAACTACCAGGGGCAGAGCATTCAATTGATGATTCGAGATTTTCAAATTTTAGGCAGTTCGCAAGAGATCGATCCTCTTCCACCTTTGCTGTAAAATGCGTTCTTTGAAAGTTTTTATGTAAAAAACTTTAATATATGTCTTTTTTCTCATAACATTCCTTGAAATATTTAACAGGTTTGTTATGAGATCTTCTTTTTATCTGTTCATTCTCTTCTCTATTTTGTTGCACACCAATGGGCATGGAGCTTGTCCTCTAGCTGATAGTGGAATCATTGCAAATGGAACCACTATTACAGAAAGTGACTGTACCATTACGACAACATATGGAGCCAATGCGAATGCGGTAACGGCTTTAGGATCCAATTCTTCGATTTTTTTAAACAATATGGACATTTTGGTTACAGGAACCAATGGAAGAGGGCTTTTTGCTCTAACGGGTGGCAACAAAATATGTGCAGAGAATTGCAAAATTGAAACCAATTCTTCAGTCAATGGAACTGTAGTAGAAGCGCAGGGGACAGGGACTACCATTTTGCTGGATCATAGTTCAGTCTCTTCTATTGGGGGAGCCGCCGTCGGGACAATTGTTGCAAGGCAAGGAGCAACTATCGATGTTATCAATGGGAGTTCCATCACAAGTTTGCAAGATTACAGTTACGGAGTGCGTGCTTCAGATATCGGCTCTTCAATCAATTGTGATAGCAGTTCAATTACGACAGCAGGCAATTTTGCTTTTGGAAGCTATGCCCAGTTTGGGGCAACCATTAGGCTTAATAATACCTCTTTGATGACAGGTGGACATTCTGCTCATGCCACCTTGATTCAAGATGGAAGTCTCATGACCGTGCACAACAGCAGTCTACAAACTTCAGGAATTGGTGCTTTAGGTGTATTTTTAATGGGGTCATCAGCAGGAACAGAAGTTGACTTATGCAATACTTCGGTAGCGACCAGTGGAAATGAGGCTTTAGCTTTATATGCGTACGCAAATACAGGAATCACAAATACTGTAAAAGCTACAAATACATCTTTTTCCGCTCTCGATGCAACCGTATTTTCTTTCAATGGAGGAACAGCCAATGTGATCTTAAATACCGTTTCGGCTATCGCACCTCCAGACTTTTTACTTGTGGAAGTGGATGGAAGTAATCCTACAAGTTTGTTTATGACGACAAGCGAATCCAAGTTGATTGGCGATCTGCGTGTTGTGAATGGAAATACTGGCAATATTTCTCTAGGAAGTAACACCCTTTGGGAAGGGGGAGCATTTGAGGTGACGAATCTTGCGATTGAGACAAGCTTATGGACTCTCACAAAAAGCTCTTCCATTACGAATCAACTCTCCAACGCAGGCATTATTGACTTTCTATCGTCAGGCAATGATTTTAAAACTTTAACGGTCAGAGGAAATTACAACGGTCAAAATGGATTACTCAGTCTTAACACCTTTTTGGAAGGAGATGGATCTCCTTCCGATTTAATCGTGATTGATGGGGGGACTGCAACCGGACATACCTATCTGTGCATCAAAAATACGACAGGAGAAGGTGCCTTGACTATTGGGAACGGTATTCTAGTCATCGATGCCATTAATGGGGGAACAACAGGAGCACAATCCTTTTCTTTAGCAGATAGTGTTATGGCAGGTCCGTATGAGTATTCTTTGTATAGAGGAAGCGTGGATGGAGCTGAAACAGAAAATTGGTACCTTCGCTCTACTTCTAATCCTATTTCTCCTCAAACACCCGACTTTCGTCGCGAAGTGTCTTTATATACAGCCCTCCCAACCACTGCGATGTTATATGGGCGTACTTTAATGGATACACGACATCAACGCGTTGGGGAAGACCAGGTATGTGGCAATACGATTGAAGAAAAGGCTTCTTTCTTTAAACGCTCTTGGATGCGGGTCATTAACCGCAATGGAAGGCAGCGCAATGGAGGCATTTTCCACCATGGTCCCGATTTCAAATTTCATCTGTTGGCTTTTCAGGCGGGAGCAGATTTGTATCAAAATAGATGTTTAGATAATAGTCGCGATTATGTGGGCGTTTTAGGCGCGATTGGAAATGGAAGAAGCCATGTGAGACACATTGCTCACGTTCATGCTGGTCGGGATTGCTTTGATGCCTATAGTGCAGGAGCTTATTGGACCCATTTTGGAGCATCCAATTGGTACATTGACTCCGTTTTTTTGACTAATTGGTATCGCAATGTAAAGGCGCATTCTTCTCGCATGTCTTTGAAAACACACGGGATTGAAATGGCTGGATCGGTAGAAGGGGGGTATCCGCTTGAATTAAAATATCTCACTTTAGAACC
Organism: Parachlamydia sp.; assembly: GCF_050255895.1. Taxonomy (NCBI): domain Bacteria; kingdom Pseudomonadati; phylum Chlamydiota; class Chlamydiia; order Parachlamydiales; family Parachlamydiaceae; genus Parachlamydia; species Parachlamydia sp. The sequence continues at coordinate 20,911 of NZ_JBFWIR010000015.1, read as the reverse complement.
GCAGGCACAGTTAATTTATCAAACTTTGTCTCTCCATGATAAAAAAGAAATTACTACAAAAATTCATTTCCGAAGAACTCATTCAGTATTGGGAAGGCTTGGTTTGCGTTTAGCTAAATCCTGGACATTAGGTCGTGCGGATTCTGATCAATTCCGGCAATGCTCACTGTGGCTATGTGCAAATGCATGGCATGATTTTGATGGACAATCCAAAACATTTTTTTCGACTTCTCTAGGTCATGTCGGCTTTTCATCAGAATTAGAAGGCAGCTGGATTCAGGGAACGCTTGGCATCACCGTGCAATTAACACGTATTCTTTCTTTGTATGGAACTTTGACAGGAGATACGTATTTGAACGGACGTGAGCATTCTTATAGCGGCATTGTTGGGTTGCGCATGGGTTTCTAATCCGAGGAGTCGCTTGTTCTTTGCTATGCAGGACTTCGGCACAAAACTCTATTCTTCCTGAGGGTGAAAACCCGGCAAGCCGTTTAAAATTTTCTTCAAGAATTAGGGTGTATTTCGCTAAATTTTTTGTTTTAAGGGTTCTAGCAGTGTCAAAAACCGCCATGGCGGGTCCAAAAGCGCCTTGTGGATCTCTTTGAATCATAAATGTCATTTCAAACTCCTTGATAAAATTACTCTAAATGTTTTGGTGACAGTTTTTCATTCCACTGTTCTAGATAGAGATAAATAACGGGTGTTAAAAAAAGGGTTACAAGCTGAGAAAAAACCATTCCTCCGATAATCACAATGCCCAATGGTCGACGAGCATCTGCCCCTCCACCGAAAGCTAAAGCAATAGGGACAGCGCCTGCAATGGTGGCCAACGTGGTCATCATAATGGGACGAAAACGCATGACGCAGGCATCAAAGATCGATTGTTCGGGTGCCACATCAAAAACTGAGAGGGGAGGATTAAAAAAATGGCATCCGAAACAAATCAGGGCAAGAAAGAGGCTAATTAAGCTCTGTTTTATCCAAAAAATAATTGTCGTTTCATGGGCGTGATTACCAGGAGTCGTTCGCGGAAAAGTCAATATAAAGGATTGATTCGATAAGAGGTTATATCAAACTTTTTTGAAAGAAGAATTTTCTAAAAATTAAGAACTTATCTTAAAAAAGACATTTTTCTGTTTCTAATCTCACTAGTATTGCATGATAGTTTCGTTTGTATTGAGCACTTATTTGAGGTTCAAATGTTTTATCCAAAATTACTGACAACTTTAAAAGGTTATTCGACCGAGCAATTGACACGAGATCTCATCGCAGGAATCATCGTCGGAATCGTTGCTCTCCCGCTGGCCATTGCTTTTGGCATTGCAAGTGGAGTCACACCAGAGCAAGGAATTATCACGGCCATTATCGCAGGATTTTTAATCTCATCTTTAGGGGGGAGTCGAGTCCAAATTGGGGGGCCGACAGGTGCTTTTGTGATCATTATCTATGAGGTTGTGGAAAAATTTGGTTTTGAAGGGTTGGCCGTTGCGACTATCATTGCCGGTCTATTCATGATTGGCATGGGAGTTGTCAAATTAGGGACCTGGATACGGTTTATCCCTTTGCCCGTTGTAATTGGTTTTACAAGCGGTATTGCTGTGGTGATTTTTTCATCCCAGATGCGTGATTTTTTTGGTTTACAAATGAACCATATTCCGAGTGAATTTATTGACAAATGGATGGCGTATGCACACTCCAGTGGATCTTTCAATGTGTACGCGTGTTTAGTGGGTGTTTTAACATTAGCCATTTCGATCTTCACACCTCGTTTTTTTCCGAAGTTGCCAGGTGCTTTTTTAGCTTTAGTTATCGTGACAGGCTTAACCTATTTTTTGAATATCCCTGTCGAAAGTATCCAAGATCGGTTTGGGGATTTAAAGATTACCATACCGGCTCCCCAATTACCCAACTACGATTGGACGAACATTGCGGACATTATGCCTTCCGCGATCACTATTGCTGTTTTGGGCTCCATAGAAGCGTTGTTAAGTGCTGTCATTGCAGATGGAATGATAGGAGGAAAGCATCGCCCGAATACAGAATTAATTGCACAGGGCCTAGCTAATGTGATTACCCCATTTTTTAGAGGGATCCCAGCCACGGGCGCTATTGCACGGACAGCCACAAATATTCGTAATGGGGGACGTACACCCGTAGCAGGCATTATCCATGCTTTTACTCTCCTCGCCATTGTGTTGTTTGCCGGACCTCTCGTTGGGCTTATTCCCATGGCAGCTTTAGCAGGAATTTTAGTCTTAGTGGCTTATAACATGAGTGAATGGAGAGAGTTTAAGTCTCTGTTATCTGCTCCTAAGGCAGATCGACTTGTGCTTTTGACCACATTTTTGGGGACCGTCTTTTTTGATCTTGTCATTGCCATTCAAGCAGGTATTGTTTTATCCACCTTTTTATTTATGAAAAAAATGAGTGATGTTTCCGACATTAAGAAATTTCAACGCCAAATGGATGATCATTCTGACCCAGATACCTTCTATACTCTTGATGAAATGCGTCGCGTCCAAATTCCTGAGAATGTGCAAATATTCGAACTAAATGGAGCCTTTTTCTTTGGCGCTGCAGGCAAGTTCGAAGATATTTTTATGACAAGTCTTGACGACAAAAAATTTATCATTTTTAGAATGAACCAAATGTTATTACTGGATGCGACAGGCTTGCATACCATTGGACGCTTAGCCAATGCCGCACATAAAAATGGCAACCGTTTATTTATTTCGGAAGTGATGCCCAACTGTAAAAAGGAAATGCAGGTTTCGGGCATTTTAAATAAAATTGGAGAAGCCAATCTTTTTGATTCTCTTCCAGAAGCCATCCAGGCAACCAAACAATCAGTTTAAATTTAGTGGAGGCTGTTTTGCGACTCAAAGAAATAGAAATTACAGGATTTAAATCATTTGCCGATCGGACCACTTTAAAGTTCCATGAAGGGATCACCGCCATTGTAGGACCTAATGGTTGCGGTAAATCCAATACAGCCGATGCATTTCGTTGGGTATTAGGAGAGCAATCCGCCAAATCCCTGCGCGGTGGAAAAATGCATGACGTGATTTTTGCGGGGGCTTCCCAGCGGAAACCCTTAAATATGGCTGAGGTTACCCTTACGCTTACAGGTAACCAAGGTGAGCTTCCCATCGATTACAATGAAGTTTCAGTGACGCGTCGTCTTTTTCGCAATGGAGAATCTGTCTATCTCATCAACGGCAATCCTGTGCGCTTAAAAGATGTTCAAAATCTTTTTCTTGGATCTGGCGTTGGCAAAAACTCATTTTCTATGTTTGAACAAGGCAAGCTTGATCAGGTGATTAACTATAGTCCCCAAGAAAGACGCTTTATTTTCGATAGCGCGGCCGATATTGGGCCCTTTCTTCTGAGAAAAGCGGAAGCTTTGCGAAAATTGCAGCAATCAGATGGCAATATCACACGGATTAAAGACATCCATCTAGAAGTGGAAAAGCAGATCACCGTTTTGCAAGAACAAGCCGAAAAAGCGCGCGTTTACAAAGAGAATAAATCGAAGTTAGAAGCTTTTGAAAAGATTGTGCTAATTATGCGATGGGATACCTTAGAAGCGAAATCAGAATCCCATAAAAAGAAAGAGCAAGGGCATAAAGAGCAGTGGGATGCTCAAGTCAAAGACGCTTCTATTTTGCACGAAAAATTCAAAGAAGCTAAGGTGGACCTCGAGCAGGAAGAGAAAATTTTTCAAAGTAGAAAGGAAGAGGTTTATAAAACTCAAAGTGAAAAAGAGATCAAATCGCAAGAAATGCGTTCTAATGAAGAACGTTTAAGAGATCTACTTGAAAAAGAAAAGAAATGGAAGCGAGAACTCGAAGCCATTATTGAAAAAAGACAATTTCATCAGACCGAATCAGACGGGCTGCGTAAGCAGCAAGCGAAGCTAGATGCTGAACAAAAAAGTTGGGAGAAAAAAAGAGAAGCCCAGCAGCAGAAAGTGCAGTCAATGGACGAAATTCTGAAGAAGAAGCGGGAAGAATACCAGGAAAAGCAAAAAGATCTTCTCAATTTAATCCAGAAAGAAAATCAGTATGAGAGCGATTTAAAGCAGAATCGGTTGCGCTTAGAGACAAATATAGAGCGTACAGAGCAGTTGCAAGAGCGTAAAAGAAAACTTTCACAGACAATTGATCAATACGCTGAGCAAGCAGCTATTCGGAAAAAAGAAGTGGAGGAATATTCCAGTGGAATCGACCGGCAGCGAGAACTTTTCAATGCATTAGAAAAGCAGCTCCAGGATTTGGCTCAAGAGATTGAGCTAGGACAGCAGCACCTCAGCCAATTGCAAAGGGAGATCGCCGAAGGAAATGCCCGCCAAAAAGTTCTGCAAAGGATGAAAGAAGATCTGGAAGGATTTTCTGCCGGAAGTAAAAAGCTATTACAAGAATCTGCTAATGCCAAAAGTCCGCTGCATAAAAAATTAAAAGCTCTCTATGAGTGTGTTGAATCTAATTCCGAAACAGCCAAAGCTTTTGCCGCTGTAATGCGATCCTACGCACAAACACTCGTGGTTGAAAAGCGTGCAGATTTATCCGAGGTAATCGCGTTTATTCTCAAACATCAACTCAAAGACGTTTCACTTTTGTGCTTAGAAAGTCTTTCAACCTCTCTTTCTCACCACTTTTTTGCTGATTTGAAAATGTGTGATACCACCGAATCTGCGATGCAATTGCTGTTAGAAAAGCAAGGCATTGAGATTTTAACAGAAGAAGAAAGCTTCGTGGATCATCGGAAAGTGGTCTTTTTTGGTTTCCAGAAAGAAAACAACCCCTTTGCCCGGGAAGCCGAGCTTAAAACGTTGGAAAAGAAGCTTAAAGAGCTTGATAAAGTCTTACGCCTTCAGGAAGAGCGGTTAACGGAGCTTGCCACCAAAAAATCAAAGCTGCAAGTGGAACGGATGGAACTGGACAAAGTCATTCGAAAAGATGAAATGAAGTTAATGGAAAGTAACTTCTCTCTGCAGCGATTATTAGGGGATTTAGAAAAAATAAAGAGTGAAAGAGCTCAAGTTGAAGCGGATTTACGTCATTTAAAGCTGGGGCATGAGGAACTAATCGTTTTGGTCGAAGATTTAGAAACAAAATTAAAAATAGCTAAAACACAGGTCCAAAACGTCAAAGGAGCCATTTCTACTCTTTCTGAGCAAGTGGAAAAAGAATCTCAGCAGCTCAAGCAAGAGCAAAGTGATTTTCAATACACAGAAGCGCAATTTCACCAAGTGTTTGACGAATCTAGAAAAGTTAGCCATGCCTTGCATGTATTAGAAGTGAAAAATAAGGAAGGGCATGAGCAACAAGCACGTCTAGAAGAAGAGCTTGAGATGAGTCAAGAGCAACAAGCTCAGTTTAAACAGAAAGGATCAGAATACGGATCCTTATTAAAAACTGTAGAAGGTAACCTTGGAAAGGTCGTAGAGGCTTGTTTTGAGCTTGAGAAAAAGGTGGCAACTAAAAAAGCACGCATTGAACAAATGGAAAGCCAGATAGCCCAGTTTAATCAGCAGCTCAAAGAGCAAGAAAAGGTTTTTTATCAATTGGAGACCCAAGCTGCACAAACCCAAACGCAACGAGACAATATTCTGGCAGAATTGCAAGAACGATATGCCTTGACAATCGAAGAAGCACGTAAGCAAGTGCCCCAAACGGAAAAATCTTTGGAACAAGCCGAAAAAATTTTAAGGGCATTGCGGCATGAAATCGAATCTGCGGGTGATATCAATCTGACATCCATTGAAGAGTATTCCAAATACCAAACGCGTTATCAATTCTTGAATGAGCAAATTGATGATCTTGAGGTTTCCAAGAGTGAACTTTTGGGGATTATTGAGCAGCTAGATGCTGAAAGTCGCAAAATTTTTAAGGAAGTTTTCGAAAAAATCCGCGCCAACTTTCAGAAGAACTTTCAGATCCTTTTCGTTGGAGGAGAGGCCGATTTGCAATTCACCGATACAGAGGATATTTTGGAAGCCGGCATTGAAATCATTGCAAAACCTCCAGGAAAACAGATGCGTTCCATTAATTTGCTATCGGGTGGAGAAAAATGTTTAACCGCTGTCGCATTACTTTTTGCGATTTTTGAGGTGAAGTCAGCCCCTTTCTGCATTTTGGATGAGATTGATGCTCCGCTTGATGATTCTAATGTTGAGCGTTTCGTGAATGTTGTAAAAGAATTTGTGGATCGTTGCCAATTTATTATCATTACGCATAACAAGCGCACCATGGCGATTGCGGATCGTTTATTTGGTGTGTCAATGGAAGAAAAAGGGGTTTCTAAGCTTCTCTCAATTGAATTTAACCAGGCTGAGAATCCAGAGCCTGAGATCGTATCTGTATAGAGTGATAGGGGGGTTAAGCCCCCTAAATCTTAAGAATGATTAAGAAGTTTTTAAAAGGCTCTCTATTCTTGTTGCCAAAAAGGTCGGATCACTTAATTCCGCAAAGTGATCATCAGGAATCCCAATAAAGATTTTGTTTCTCTTTGCGCATTTTTCATCATCCAATAACTTCTTAGCCAATGATGCTTTTGCTGTTATAATCCCATCGTCAATAATCTTAGAGCTGTTTTTTATTTCTTCGTAGCTTGCCACTTTTGCAGTTTGCAGAATAATTTCGGGAGCTTGGAGCTTTTCAGAAACTTTGGAGGAATTCATATTCCATCCTAAGATTTTTACCAAAAAAGCGAGAGGTCTATAAGTCACATGAATTGCTGTTCGATACAAAGTGGAAAAAGATCTGCTCTTCACAAATACGTATTTGATATCTTTTTTTAACGGATGTTTTTTCAATGCATCACTTTGAGAACCACCACCAATGGAATGTCCATATCCGATAATTTCTTTGGCTCCTATCCCGATCTTTTGATCTTCTAAGAAATTAAGCATTGCGCGATAGGCTTTAGCCATGGCTTTTCTACTGGGCAGACCTGTGCTTGAACCCACTCCAGGATAGTTAAAAACGAGACCATTACCATGAAGAGATGTTAATATTTTTTTAAAAGTCGATTCTTCCATTAACTCTTCCTCACAAAATTGCCCATTGCCAAGAGATTCTAATACCCATCTGCCATTACTCAATGTAGATGTTTTTCCCACAATGGTTGCATCGATTTTATAGCCATCTACTTGGATCGCGATGCGCTTATATCTCCATTCACTATGTAGTGAAATATTCGATCTTACTTGGTCGGCATAATTTTCAGGATAGCCTATAATAACTGGAGTGGAGGAGGGTAATAAGAAGATTTTTCCTGCAAGGCTATGTAGGAGTTTATGAATGCCTATAGGAAAAATAATTATCGCAAATATTTTTTTTGCAATCCTTATGACTCTACTTTCAGAATTCCAGGTATAGGACACTTGTAGAGAGGGATTTTGGGAAAAATCCTGCTTTGTCGTTTCGACGTAGTCAGGTCGCTTATAAAACGCTTTTTTCCCCTTTAACAAATCTTTAAAAGATGCAGGAAGGGGAAATTCTTGTGAAGAGACTCTTGAAAAAGACATTGACTCCATGATTAAACTCCTTGAAAAAGGAATTGTTTTAGCATGATACGGGAAAATTTTCTATCTTATTTTTAAAACAGTTTCTTTTTAAATAAATTTTATGAAAATCGAATTATTAAGATAACTTCACATGATAGCCTTTGTTGAGAAATTTGATGGCCAAGCCTACGATCCCCTTTAGGCAATGAGGAGGATTTGCCCAAGAAATTTCGTCTGTCCTATCGTTGAAATTTCGAACTTTAATCAGAACACAAATATGTGCAGAGGCAGGGTATTCCCCTATTTGGGAAACAATAGAAGAATCTGGTGTAGAGGAAATTTGGATACTTTGCAGTGTTTTTAAAACATCAGGAATATCTGCAGTGCAAGTGGGGATAACCTCAGTCGGAAGTCTTAGTTGAAGGATTTTATCTATCTGCGCTTGCAATTCGTTTTGTAAAAATCGAATAAAGTGATTTAAATTTCCTTTCGAGGCGCTATAAGGTTCGGAAAGTTTTTGCAAAGATTGCCAATTTTGAATAATTTGGATGATTTTATCGACCAGAATAGGGTGGACTTCTGCGGGTGGCACAGATTGAGATAAGATCGACTGAAGTGACATATCCGCAAAAGGGTTAAAAATAAGGGCTTCCAAATCTATCTCCACATTTATTTTAGACATGCTTTGGCAACAATCACACGGTTGAGGATCTTCCCTTGTTTTAGAATAGATGTGGGCCCCTATGAAATCTTGAAGTTTATCAACCATGGGTTTTAATAGCCTTGTTTCAAAAGAGGGATCAATATCTTTCCAAACGGTGCCAAATACATTTTTTGAAGGTCGCTTTAAAGAGACTAATGGATACCAAAGATGGCTCTGCCATTTATCATTCAGCATGTCGTGGCTAATCGTTTCAGCAATTAATTTTCGAATTTTTAGACGTTGCTCAATTTCAAATAATAAGGGAAATTTTTGTGCAAATGCGGCCCAAATCATTTCCATTTGGGGTATTTGTCTATAGAGCAACGTGATGGCTTGATACTTTTTTAACCGTTTCCATATGCATGTAACAGTTTTAGAAATTGCTTCATGATCTAATTGGCTTTGATCAGATTCTTTAATGAGATGATAGGCTTTTTGTATTTCATGCTCTAAATTTAGAGGATGACCTGGATGTAAAAAACTCAAAGTATGCTCTAATAGCTCTGTTGGTAGATCGGTGAGATGTTGGAGCAAGTCTTCATCTTTCCAAGGAAATCTAGGTAAGGGGGGATCAAGGTTTGTTTCCATTGCTGAATCCTTTAAACGATAAATGCAAAAAAATTCTATACATCTCTTCCTAAAAAAACAAGACTCCTTTTTTAAAAATAATGAAAGTCAGAGAAATCAGCAGTTTTGCAAAAACTATTCAGAAGTGGTGCTCAAAAATCTTTGAGCGCCACGAATTATTAGGATTGGCTTGGACTTGGATATTGGCTTTGGTTGTGGTAGCTATGCGCACTTTGTGCATGAGCATATGCATGTTGAGAACTGTTGTATCGCTCTCGATTGTATGGAGCAAATTCATTATGATACTTAGGTTTTTTATAATCGAAGTAATAAGCTCTTCTTGGATCTTTCATTATTATAATTGTCTGGTAAAAGATTTTAGCAGGCGCCAGAAAGACTTTAATCGGAAAATTGGCGGCCTCTACCATCGATCTTTCGAAGTATTTGATGGAATTTTTAAAAGTATATTTTGGAGAAAATGGGGCTCTAGCTAAATTTATAGCCGCAACAGCAAGAAATTGAATCGATCTTAGTGGCGATGCTCCCGTTTCAACTGAGATATCAAGAATGGCTACAGAAAATGCAAGTAGGCGGCCTAGATGTTTGTGTGAATTAGAAAAGGCATTATATTTTTTGAAAAGATTTTTTCGAAATTCATTTGTGATTTTTGAAGCAGCATCAAAATTATCCATGAGGGTCTCCCTATTTAGGAAAGTTTAAATGTTTTGAAGCGAAATCGATGACAAATTTTTATATGAACAAGTTAAATCTTTGTCAAATAAAAAATATTTCTTTAAAAAAGAGAATCATCTAAAATATTATTCACTTTAATCAAAGTTGTGAGGTCAACATGTTTACTCTTTTACTTAGGCGACTGCGTTCGCAATCCAATGGTCAAAAATTCCTCTCTTCCTCAACGTTTTTGAAACGTAAATCTTCTTTCGTTGCTTCTAAACGAAAATAAATTCCCCTTTTTTGTGTTTGTTTGAACCAGATGGCTCTCTGGGCATTTTTTTGATTTTTCGCATGCCACTTGCATGTGCATATTCATTTTTATTTTTTTAGTTTTACGGAATAGGTATGTTTTCCCATTTATTTCAATTTTTTTTGGATGTTGATGCCTTCTTTTGGGGGTATATTGGTTTTTTTATTATTTCTGCTTTTGGATGTTATTTGACGATCAAAACTGGGCTTTTCCAAATTCGTGCGTTCCCTTTGGTGGTGCAAACATTTGCACAAGAAATTCTCCAAAAAAATGATCAAGATAGAGGCTTAAAACCGATTAAAGCATTTTTTGCTTCGATTGGAGGAATGCTTGGAGTGGGCAACATTGTCAGCATTGTCACGGCGATTCAATTAGGCGGCCCTGGTGCATTATTTTGGGTTTGGTTAGCGGGATTCATTGGAACTTTAATCAAATATGCTGAGATTTATTTAGGACTTAAATATCGCGTTCAAAACACTTATGGCGGTTACGATGGAGGGCCGATGTACTTTCTTAAAAAAGCATTTGCTGTTCGATGGGTTCCCATGCTTATTTGTGTGCTTTTATGTATTTATGGAGCGGAGATTTATCAATTTAATGTGGTTGTAGATACGTTGACATATTCTTGGGGATTCAATCGCATGTTCATCGCCTTGGGTCTTCTTGGATTGGTTTTATACACAAGTATCGGGGGAGCTTCGCGTGCAGCTGAAGTGTGCTGCTGGGTCATGCCTTTTTTTATGATTGTTTACATGAGCTTATGTTTGTGGGTTATTTTTTCCCATTTTTCAGAGCTTCCCTCTATTTTTTCGATGGTCATGCATGCGGCTTTTGATGGGCATGCGGCAATCGGAGGTTTTGCAGGTAGCTCAATGTTAATGGCCATCCAAAATGGGATGGCAGGGGCTTGTTATGCATCAGATATTGGGATCGGATATGACTCGATCATCCAAAGTGAATCACATACCATTTATCCAGAGCGACAGGCAAGAATGGCATTTTTTGGAGTTGTTCTAAACAACTTGATTTGCACGCTGAGTATATTAGTAGTTTTGGTAACAGGTTTATGGTCACTCCCTCTAACGGGCGAAGGAGCTCCTTTGGTGCAATTGGCATTAGCTCAATATTTTCCGTGGATTTCAATGATTATGCCTGTTTTTATCTGTATTTTGGGTTATACCACTTTAGTGTCATTTTTAATCGTGGGCATTAAATGTGCACGTTATCTTCATCCAGAAAAAGGGGCACGGCTGTATTTAATCTACAGCGTTTGCGTATTCATATTTTTTGCATTCTTTGACCAAACAGTGGCCCTTTTAGTGATGCGCGCAGCCGGTGCATTCCTGTTAACCATTAACTTAGCGGGGATTTTTCGTTTAATCGGAGAAGTCGAATTTTCTTTCGAAGATCTCTTGTTAAAAGATCACTACGAGCATAGTTGAGAATATCGAAAGCAATCGATCGTGTGGTCATTAACAAGACCGGTTGCTTGCATGTGGGCATACATCACCGTAGGGCCCACAAATTTAAAGCCTCTTTTGCGCAAATCACGACTTAGAGCTTGGGATTCCGGTGTTTCAGCGGGGACATCGCGGATGGACGTTCTGCGATTTTGAAGAGGGGAGCCTCCAACGAATTGCCACACATAGGCATCGAATGAACCGAATTCTTTTTGGATATCCAAAAACAGCTTGGCATTAGTTACAGCTGATTGGATTTTGAGTTTATTTCGAATAATACCCTCATCCAGCATTAAAGCGGCGATTTTGTCTTCTCCAAAAGCAGCAACCTTTTTAGGATCAAAGTTTGCAAAAGCTTTACGATAGCCCTCACGTCTTTTGAGAATAGTTATCCAGCTCAGTCCAGCTTGAGCCCCTTCTAAGATGAGAAATTCAAAGTGTTTATAATCATCATGGACAGGAACACCCCATTCTGTGTCATGATAATTTTCATACAAGGCTTGGCCTTCTGTGACCCATTGGCACCGAATGTTGTTTTTTGCGCACATAATGTCATCCCATGATAAAGAGATGGCCATTTTGGCCACCTAGAAGAACAGATTACAGGAGTGGGCCATTTAAAGAAAAGTTCCGTAAAATCTGGTAGACATCCTTTCCTACTGCATTAAAATTTTTGCTGTGTGTCCATGCTCCCACAAGATAATTCTTATTATTTCCTGTAAATGCGGCTGTCCAACAAACGAGGTCATCGTCGCCTCGGATGATGAGAAAATTGCCCTTGAGACCGCTATATGTCTTAATCGGTCCTTCGGCAACCACATTAATGCCATCATTTTTTAGGGATGCTAGAACCTCTTCCCAAATATCTTGAATCTTTTCCCCAGACTCATTGGAGATTGGGATAGCAGAGACGCTGCCAAAAACTAGGCTGTCCAATCTGGAGAAAAAAGCACAGCTTTGGTTTTTTAAACCAAATATATTTGAGGTGTGAGGAACGTCACTTTTCTTTTCGGCAATTCTCCACGATTTTGGTAGCTGCAGAGAAAAGTCCATTAAAGCATTATTGTAAAGCTGCGTATTGAGGCAAATATTAACTTTTTCTTCATTCAACATGACGTTAGAAGGCTTAACAACTAACCAATCGGGATCCGCTATCATAGGAGCCTCTTTTAATTTTTCAAAACGCTCAATCCAAAGACGTCGATCTGCATCTGAAATATACTCTGCAGGACAGGTGTACATGACTTCGTACAAATATTTTCTTCCCTGGAGATAGCAGACCATAGAAAAACGATCGTCAAGGCTATTGTGGACAGCAATGAGGATTTTATTTTTTGAACGTTGATTCGTATATTCTTCAGACCCTTCCGAAAATTTTGTTTTAACAGTTAGGTCTCGCATGTGAGATTGCTGAGAATAGAACTTGACTGTAATGAACTCGTCATGATTTTTTGCATTCTCTTCGGGCATTAACCAAATTTCTTCTTGTCCATAGGGAAGGATAGAATCGTTGAGGACCCATGTGCGATTATCAATAGGGAAAGTGACCCCTGGAGGAGGGCGACGGGTAAAAGCGTGACTTTGTGAACAGATGAATAGGGAAGTGAGAAGGGCAAGAGAGAATAAACTTCTGAAATAAAACATCATTTCCTCATTGTTTAAGAGGTTTTTGAGATTTATGGGTTGTAGCGTATTACATATTTTTAAATCAACTTTTTAACTTGATAAGAAAGATCCAATTTGTTGACTGAAAAATTTTTTAAATAACGGAAAATATCTTCTCGAACGGTTTTGAAATTTTTGGAGTGAGTAAAAATTTCTACCCTGTACTGTTGGTCATCGACCATGTAAAAAGACTTACTGACGATATCATCTCCAATTGTTGAAACGATAAACTTCCCTTTTAGGCCATCAATAGACGTAATAGAACCTTCGGCCAACACATTTAAACCCTCTTTCTTTAAAACATGAAGGGTATATTTCCAGTTTTTTTCCATTTGTTCATATGAGATTTTTTGGGGAAGTTTTGTAATGGCAATATTGCCGTGGATCAGCAAATCTTTACGGCCAAAAACGGCATATGAGATTTGCTGCAATTCTCCGGGGAATCTTTCGGTCTCCTCAACTTGCTCAAAAAATATCCAGGATTTTGGCAAAGCAATGGACAAGTTCTGGACAGGGTGATGGAAGGTTTCCTGTTTGGGCAGATCTAAAGGCACGTTATTCCGGATGGCTACTATTTGATTAATGATGAGCCCCTCTGAAGAAATCGTGGAAGCTTCCTCGATGTGTTTAAAACGATCGATCCATTGATGGCGTTCTTCTTCGGAAATAGATTTGGCTGGAACGGAATAATGGATTTCGTAAATTTGCTTTTTCCCCTTAAAAATCAGGCAAATATCAAAGTTGTCATTATGAGGAAAATAAGCGGCAGAAAGAATTCTGTTCTTTTGTTTTTCTGCAGCATAAATTCGGCACTTTTCGGGGTGTTCAATTACAAGAGAGATCTCTTTAAAACGGGTATAAGGAGGGTAAAATTTAATGCGGATAAATTCCTTGCGTTCGAAAGAGCCGTCTTCAGGCATTAACCAAATCGTTTCCTGCTCATGAGGCAGAATTGGATCGCATAAAACCCATTGTCGATCATCCACAGAAACGTTGGCACCAAGTTGGGGTGAGGGTTTGGCGAACAAGAGCATATTGACACAACACATCGCAAAAAGGATTGCGTAGAGCCATTTGTGAATGCTTGTTTTCATGCTCTCTCCTAAAATAATTTTGACTAAAGAGTTTTATCAAAGGTCCTTTTTTTAATCAAATTTTTTGACTCTATCTAATGGTGAATATTTTTTATTTGGTTATTTACGGAAATAAATTCAAAAGTTGGCCTGGGAATTCTACTTACCTTCGGAGGCATGTTTAGGGTGATCGTAAGAAATTTTTATGTTTGCTACAGCAGGTTTGAGGGAAGAATATATGCAAATTTGTCCATTTAGGCCGTAAAAATCAGATGCGTTTTCTCATGCATATGTTTTATTTCATTCCATTCCAGAATGAATCATATTTCCTTAGTATGGGAAAATGTTTTTTCCCCTTCATTGATGACTCTGTAATTCTTTTTGTAGTCTATGATTACGAACCGGGTGATTCTTGTTCTAAAAAATGCACTCATTTTGTAAATCAATGATAGTGAGTGGTACAGCATTACTTGTCCATACTATATTATAGAGGTATTGTTAAAATATTGTACAATCATGAGTTCCAGAAAGGAGTTGACGGGAAGAAAGCTAACGCATAAATTAACTGAAAAATTTAAATGGATGGAAACCGTATGGAAATTACTAGAAACTTTCAACAATTTATACCTATTGAACCACAAGAAAAAAAACAATTGATCGTCCCTGAAGAGAAGGTAGAAGATTTCTATGATTTAGACATTAAAATTAGTGAACAAAAGCTTCAACCGCATCAGCAGACATTAAGTACGTATACTTGCGGAACCTGCGCTGCAAGCGTCTGTCCTTGCCACATTACAGATGCTACAGGAAGTGCTTGTAATTGCTAAATCTTAAATTTAAATAAACTACATGAAATTATATTTGTAATGTTGGAAATCCTTCAGATAAAAGAAATAGATCAGCGTTTAATTAGATCTATAGAAAACATGACAGATCCTGATCGGGTGAAAGGGGTTATGCTCGATCAAAAATCTCAAAATCCCGATCCATACTGGCCGTTTGAAAGAATTTGGAATCCTCTTTCCTTGGCTGAAGGATATCCTGGGTTGTTAATTCTTTTCGCCGAGCTCAATGGCCATAACCTCATAAATGCCGATGATGTCGTTCATCAATATGTTTTAAGGATTAAAGAAACAATTGAATCTCAAGGTTTAAATCCAGATTTATCTCTTTATAACGGTATTGCTGGAATTTGTTTTTCTTTACATCTTGCGTCATGTAAGAGAATGCGTTATCAAAAAATGCTAAAGACTTTAGATGAATACTTATTAAGAAGGATTGAGAAACAATATTTAGAACCGATTCGTATATGTCTCTCTAATGAGACTCCTGTTATGGTTAAACTTTATGACCCCATACAGGGAATTACTGGTATTGGGCGCTATATTTTGGAAAATACCTCCCAGGAAGCAATGGATTGCACTATTAAGATTATTAAGGTGCTGATTGATCTAGTCCGGCCCATCAAAGTTGAGGGGAAAAAAGTTCCTGGTTGGTATGTATCAGGGCAAGATCCTCTTAATTATCGTGTTCAGGATGGATTGTCGAAAGGAAATTTCAATTTAGGTTTAGCCCATGGCGTGACTGGTATTTTAGCGTATTTATCTATTGCTTCTATAAGGGGAATTGAAGTAGAGGGGCAAAAGGATGCGATCAACATCATTGCTAATTGGTTACAAGCAAAGAGTTTTGTATTTAATGAATCTATGATTTGGCCATTTTATGTTTCTTTTGAAAAAGAAGTAAATGAATATGATGAACCTAGTGTACCTTCTAGAGATGCTTGGTGCTATGGAACGCCTGGGGTTGCCCGATCACTTTATTTAGCAGGGAAAGCCCTTGGAGATCAGGGGCTAAAATTATTAGCTAAAAAAGCATTCCAGGGGATTTTTCGACGTTCTTTCGAACAATGGGAGATTCCATCACCAATACTATGCCATGGTATCGCAGGTCTATTAGCAATAACTCAAGAAATGGCAAATGAAGAGGATGGTGAGGATTTATTTGAAGAAATTGAAAAATTAAAGTTTCTCTTATATTCTGCTTATCAACAAGAGGCTGCTTTTGGCTTCAAAGATATTGAGCCTTGTCGTCGAGGAGGCCAAATCGAATTAGATAAGATAGGATATTTAGAGGGAAGCGTAGGAGCGATTTTAAGTTTGCTACCATTATCACAAGAACACTCAACATGGAAACTTCCACTTTTAATTCATGAATGAACCCCTATTTATCCCCGCTTCATTTTTTTTATTGAGAGTTCCATTCTGGTCAATAGATGAATTAGAATCCATGCATCTAGAAGACAATTGGATAAATGCTGTTCTAAGCAAATTTGATAATGATGAATTGTTTAGAGAGGCTATTAGCATTGCATCTCACTCTTTATATCAAGCTCTACAAAAACGACCATTAAAAAATCCTACACAAGTGTGTAGAAGTTTACAAAATTATATAAATCGTATGGCTAGCAGAGCAACTCCATTTGGATTGTTCTCCTTTGTCACAGCAGGTTATTGGGATGAAGAAACAAGAGGATCTTTAGACCTAACAAAGGTTTATAGAAGAGCCAGGCCAGATATGGAATGGATTTATGCTCTTGTCAAAAAGTTTTATCGGGAAAATTCGGATTTCTCAGCTCTTTTAGTACAAAGCAATAGTTTAGTAGACTTGAAGGGTGATCGTCTTTTTTTAAAATATTTTCGTTTCATTAAAGATAAAAAAATACAAACACCAAAAACAATTTCTTTATATGCTAATCGTTTAGTAATTACCATTTTCGAAATGGCTAAGAGCCGCTTGTCCATTGATCAGTTATGGGAAAAATTACTTGAAGTGCTACCCAATCTAAATAAAGAAAAGACGTTTGAAGTCATCAAGAAATTATTGTCGCACCAAATCCTTTTGCCTGGAATTTTGCCTTCTTTGCTAAGCGATTCTCCTTTCAAGGAATTGATGAAATTTCTTCCAAATGCTGTATGGATGAATGAATTGGAAACTAAACTTTCTGATTATCAATCAACATCACTGGGAAGTGGAGAATTATCATTGCAGAACTTAAGAAAAAGTATGGATGCGGTGGTTCCTATCCAATCTCCATTACATGTAGATGCAAGCTATAAGGGAACGCCTATTTATTTATCGAATGAGATATTGCTAAAATTGCAACAAGCAGTGACATTCCTTTGGAAAATTTCCGCAAGCCGTTCTTCTCAATTTACTTCGTTAGAGGCCTATCGAAAGAAATTTATTGAAAAGTTCGGTCTACACAGAATCGTACCACTTAAGGAATTGCTAAGTGAAGAAAAAGGATTAGGATCTTTTCTTGCTTATCCACAAATTGATGAAAAGTCAGTTTTTGATAAATTTTCTCAACAATGGGAAAAATGCCTCAATAAAAAATGGCAAGAATCCATGCTGAATCATCAAAAGGAGATTGTGCTAACTGAAGAGTGGCTAAATTCTCTATTCGAGTTGGTAGAAGAAGAATTACCAGATCCTTGTAAAGCCCTATCATCTTTCGATCTTTTTTTCAAAATTCAAGCTCAATCCATAGAAGAGATAAATCGAGGAAATTATCAACTCTACCTTTCAGATTGTACATGGAGTGGAGGTAGCACTTTTGGCCGTTTTTGGGATCTTTTCAACCCGGAAATTCAACATGAGTTATCCAAATTGGCAAAAGCTGAAAAACATTTAGAGAAAAGTGCTAAAGTTGTTGAAGTGTCATACTGGCCTTCACACGTCAGAAATGCAAATGTATCTGTCCATCCATGCTTAAGAGAATATTCTCTCGAAATAGATAACAAAGACAATTCCATTTTAGGCTTGGAAGATCTCTATATTGGAACAACACATGAACGATTTTATATCACTTTAAAAGATGGGAAAGAAGAAATTCTTGCTAGATCAGGAAATGTCTTAAGCTATATTCAAGCCCCTGAATCTATAAGATTAATAAGAGAAATTACTTTATCCCGTCATCTATTGTTATACCCATTTTATTGGGCTGGTTTGGAAGAAAAGGCTGTTTTTTTACCGCGGGTACGGATGGGATTATGCATTCTATCGCCTGCGAAATGGAATTTAGACGCTTCTTCCTTTTTGAAAGATTCCTTAGATATCATAAAAGTCAAATTCTTAGCCTGGGCCGAACAGTGGAAGTTACCCGATCGATTTTTGATGACCGAGGGCGATCAACACCTTTTGTTAACATCAAAGCATCCTGCTCATCTGAATGAGATCGCTACTAGACTAAAAAGGGGGGAATCATTGCAATTAATGGAGGAAATTACATCTGAATGGCTCAAAAGTGAATCAGGAAGCCATTCGGGTGAATTTGTTGTTCCATTTATTAAGAATTCTATCTATCCCTATCCGGAGAATACGAGAACTCCGCAGGCTTTTGAGACAGTGAAAAGTAGATGGATGCTTCCTGGAAGTCAATGGATGTATATTAAAGTTTATTTATCAGAAGAGCAAGAAAACAATTTTTTATTAAACAAATTTATCCCTTTCATTGAACATTTAAATGAATTCATTTCAATAAATGATTGGTTTTTTGTTCGTTACCAAGATCCTGAGAGACATTTACGTTTTCGACTTCGTATTGAAGACATTCACTATTATGGTTTGATTTTATCTTGGCTTCATCCAATCGGTATACAATGGATGGAACAGGGATTGATAAAAAAAATTATGTTGGATAGCTACGAAAGAGAAGTAGAAAGGTATGGTGGTGAGGATGTGATGGACGCTGTGGAATCTTTATTTTGCGTTGATTCTCTTGCTGTGACCAGCCTTTTAAAATATTTTGAGAAAAAAGAAGATACTTTAGAAACAGTGTGTCACATACTAAGCATTGTAAGTTTTCTTAATGGTTTTGGACTTGATTTGCAAACAAAAATAGACGTTCTTGGTAATGCTAGACAGGATCAGAAACTTCTCAAAGGATTCAGAGAATATAAAAATCAATTGTTAAAATTGATTCCTGCTTTAGAAGATCCTAATCAGCCAGAAGAAGGTATTTGTAGCGTGGTTAACAAATTTGCAATGATTCGGATTCCCGCTCAAAATCAGTTTCTTTCTAAGGCGCAACATATTGAGAATTCTCGTTTATTGGAAATTTATAGTCATATGATTCATATGCATTGTAATAGATTAGGATGCGATAATTCACAGGAGACTCGATTACGTCTTTTTTGTGAGCATGCGCTAAAATGCTGTCTTAAAACTTCACATATTAGCTAAAGGTTTTAAACATCAGCTGTTTTTCATAGAGTTTTAAGGACATATATATTTCATGATGAAGACAACTTTAATCGTTGGAGGTTTAGATGAAAATTAATAGTAGGAATGGAGTGGATTTTTTTGATCTTAATGATGATTCAAAACTCAAAAATACCGAAAATTCTAAGAGTCAAAAAAAATATAGAAAAGATGAAGAAGATCTTTATGATCTTGATCTACGTATCAAGGAAACGGTAAATGATTTACATTTAGTAGAGACAGGAGGCACTTGGAATTGCACTGGGACTGGTAGATGTAGTAGGGGCTGCCAGACAAACCGTGGTCAAACTTGCGTAAGATGTGGGCCTACTGAATATACAACATGCGGTTCATGCCGTTGTCCATAGGTTGGAAACTTACATGAGCTAAAATTAAGCGTAGGAACGTTGTATTAGGTTTTCATACATATAATAATAACTCTATTTTCTTGGTAAAGTCTTAGATTTTACAAAATGGGCACTAGTCTAAAATTGTCCCTCAGCAATAAAAGAGAATTTTTTTCTTGCTGGAGAAGAGAAATGTAATCTTGATCTAAAGCTGGGCAAGTTTTAGATCGGAATTCTTTGAGGAAAGCAGGTAGAGCATTGCAAAAACAAGGTTCTCGTCCAGGTAACTTTTTCCTAAGTGAACGACAAGGCTACTACTTTAAACATTCAGGGACAAAATTGTTTAGACGAAATTTTAACACACCAAATAGTGCTATCAGCCATGAGGTCACAGAGAAGTTTTGGAAGAATCCTTGATGATTCCAGAAGATATAAGGGCAAGATTTTTAACAAAAGGCAATTTAGAGCCATGATGTTAGAAGAAGATAAATTTAGAATTGTTATCGCTCGCTTGCCTGATCGTGAAAAATGTGTGTGGAAAATTTTATTATAACCAGCGAATGGGCTGAAATTTCACAGGAAAATGAAGGGGACGTTATTCAATTTTATTCACGTCCATCTCAGGACTATTGAGAGTTTCCTGAGATATTGTCAAATGTTGTGTTTTGAGCATCTAATAGCGCATCCAATTTTTTAAAAATTAAGCTGTGTATTTCACGTTAAAGACTTCTTCCCCATCTTTAAACTGCACACCCAAAATCAGTTTGCTAATCAACTCATGACCTTTTAATTTTCGCCATCGCTTTTGCGCTTCCATTGAAAGCTTGTAAACCATGGCAAGTGTGGCTGTTCTGGACCCACAGCCTTTGGTTTGTCGTGTGCGGTGCCTAATAGTTGCAAATGTTGATTCGATTGGATTCGTTGTTCTTATATGTTGCCAATGCATGCCTGGAAAATCATAAAAGCTAAATAATTGATCTTTGTCTTTTTTCAAACATTCACAGGCCTTTGGATATTTTGATTCATATGTTCCAAGAAACTTCTCAAAAGCTTTTAGTCCATCCGTTTTTCTTGGAGCCATATAAATTTCGTGAATGATCTCTTTGGCATACTTTTGAATACTTTTTGGCATTTTATCTAAAATATTAGCCGTTTTATGCACCCAACACCTTTGCTGCTTTGTTGCTGGAAACTCTTCATTTAAAGCTGCCCAAAAGCCAAGCGCTCCATCTCCAATCGCAAGCTTTGGTCCTTCTTTGAGACCTCGATGTTTTAAATTTTGCAAAACTTCTTTCCAAGACAGCTTGCTTTCTCGGTGCCCATCATGGATCATGA